>NZ_JBEYYW010000033.1:0-88395 GCF_040645695.1 Streptomyces sp. NPDC046712
ATTTCGCCTTGTGAGTGGCCGATGACGGCGTCGGGGTGGATGCCGTGGTGTTGCCAGAGTTTGGCGAGGCTGGTCATGACGGCGAACAGGGCCGGCTGGATGACGTCGACGCGGTCGATGGGTGGTGCGCCGTCGGCTCCGTCGAGGACGTCGAGGAGGTTCCAGCCGACGTGTGTCTGGATGGCTTCGGCCGCTTCCGTGAGGTGCTGGGCGAACACCGGTGAGGTCACGAGGAGGTCGCGGGCCATGCCGTCCCACTGCGAGCCCTGACCAGGAAAGACGAACACCGTCTTACCGAGCGGGCTGACCACGTTCTGCACCACATCGGCGTGCGGTGCGCCCTGCGCGAGTGCTCCCAGTGCTTCGGTGAGCCCGTCCCGGTCGGTGTGGGTGATGACGGCCCGGTGGTCCTGGTGCGCCCGACCGGTCGCGAGTACATGCGCCACCGGGTTCAGTTCCGCTTCAGGGCGATCGTCCAGGTACGTGCGCAGGCGCGTGGCCTGGTCCTGCAGCGCCGCCTCGGAGTGACCCGACAGCGTCCAGGGCGCCGGAATCCCGTCGCCGGAGGGCTGCCCCTGCGTTGCCTGCTCGCCGGCCTGCTCCAGGATGATGTGCGCGTTGGTGCCGCTGATGCCGAACGAGGAGACCGCCGCGCGACGGGGCCGCTCGGCCTCCGGCCACGCCACCTCGTCCGTGAGGAGTTCGACCGCGCCGGCCGTCCAGTCCACATGCGGGGACGGTTCGTCGACGTGCAGCGTGCGGGGGAGCACGCCGTGGCGCATGGCCTCGACCATCTTGATGATGCCGCCGACACCTGCTGCGGCCTGCGTGTGCCCGATGTTGGACTTGAGCGAGCCCAGCCACAGCGGCCGGTCGGCCGGCCGGTCCTGCCCGTACGTCGCCAGCAGGGCCTGCGCCTCGATGGGGTCGCCGAGCCGGGTGCCGGTGCCGTGCGCCTCGACCGCGTCCACGTCGGACGTGGTCAGACCGGCGTCGGCCAGGGCCTGACGGATCACCCGCTGCTGCGACGGCCCGTTCGGGGCCGACAACTGCCCACTCGTACCGTCCTGGTTGACGGCCGAGCCGCGGACGACGGCCAGCACCTGGTGTCCGTTGCGGCGGGCGTCGGAAAGTCGCTCCACCAGCAGCAGCCCGACGCCCTCGCCCCATCCGGTTCCGTCCGCCGCGGCCGCGAAGGCCTTGCAGCGCCCGTCGGCGGACAGTCCCCGCTGTCTGCTGAACTCGACGAACAGTCCGGGCGTCGCGATCACCGTCGCGCCGCCCGCCAGAGCGAGGTCGCACTCGCCGTTGCGCAGCGCCTGGACGGCCAGGTGCAGGGCCACGAGCGAGGAGGAGCACGCGGTGTCGACGGTGACGGCCGGGCCTTCCAGGCCGAAGGTGTACGAGAGCCGGCCGGACGCGATCGACCCGGCGCTGCCGGTGCCGATGTACCCCTCCAGGCCGTCCGGGGCCTTGCGGATCCGGCCGCCGTAGTCCCCGTACATCACCCCCGCGAACACACCGGTCCGGCTGCCGCGCAGCGTCCGAGCGTCGATGCCGGCCCGCTCGAAGGTCTCCCAGGCGGTCTCCAGGAGCAGTCGTTGCTGGGGGTCGATCGCCAGCGCCTCACGCGGGCTGATACCGAAGAACGCAGGATCGAAGCGGTCGGCGTCGTGCAGGAAGCCACCCTCGCGGGCGTACGTCTTGCCGGTGCGCTCCGGGTCGGGGTCGAACAGGGCGGCCGTGTCCCAGCCTCGGTTCTCCGGGAAGGGCGAGATGGCGTCCGTGCCCGACGAAACGATCCGCCACAGATCCTCCGGCGAGCGCACCCCGCCCGGGTAGCGGCACGCCATGCCGACGATGGCGATCGGCTCGTGCCGCTCGGCCTCCACCTGGCTCAGCTGTTCCCGCGTCTGCAGCAGATCGGCGGTCACCCGCTTGAGGTAGTCGCGGAGCTTGTCCTCGTTCGTCATTCGACGTCAACTCTCCTCTTGGTGCGGTTCACTCGGAGCCGAGGCCGCCGTCGATGAGCCGGAACAGCTCGTCGTCGGAAGCCTGGTCCAGGAGTGCGGTGGTGTGCGTGTCGTCGGAGGCCGCGGCCTCCGGGCGGAGCCGCGCCAGGACCGCCGTCAGGCGGTCGGCGATGCGCTCGCGCGCCTCGGCGCCCAGTCCGTCGCCGTCGGCGAACGAGGCCTCCAGCTCCTCGATGCGAGCCAGGGTGGCCGCCGCGCCGCCGGGGAGGCGGGGGGCGAGCTCGCCCAGCAGATGCGTGGCGAGCGCGCTTGCCGTCGGCCGGTCGAAGAGCACGGTCGTGGGCAGCCGCAGGCCGGTCTCCGTACCGAGCCGGTTGCGGAGTTCGACCGCGGTGAGCGAGTCGAAGCCCAGGTCGAGCAGCCCGCGGTCGACGGGCACGGGGTGGTTCGGCGGGTGGCCGAGTACCTCGGCCACCGTCGCGCGGACGAGATCCAGGGCTATCCGGGGCCGGTCGGCCGCGGACGCCTCGGCGAGCTTGCGCACCCACGGCGGAGTGCCGTCCGTCGCCGCGCCCCGGGTTCCGTCCGGCCGGGTCGCGTTCGCCGCGGGCCCCGAGGGCCGTGGCGGGACGAGGTCCCGCAGCACGGCCGGGATGCCGGCCGGGTCGGTGGCCCGGCGCAGGGCCGCCGAGTCGACCCTGGCCGGCACGACGAGCGGCAGCCCGCTGAGCAGGGCCGCGTCGAAGAGCCGGAGTCCTTCGGCGACGGCGAGCGGGGCGATGCCGGTGCGGGCGATGCGGGCGAGGTCCACCGCGCCGAGTGCGCCGCCCATGCCGGTCTCGGTGTCCCACAGGCCCCATGCGAGGGATGTGGCGGGCAGGCCGAGGGCCTGCCGGTGCTGGGCCAGTGCGTCCACGTACGTATTGGCGGCCGCGTAGTTGGCCTGCCCCGGGTTGCCCGTGATGCCGGCCACGGAGGAGAACAGCACGAAGGCGTCCAGCTCCAGGTCCGCGGTCAGCTCGTGCAGCACCAGGGCGGCGTCTGCCTTCGGGCGCAGCACCTCGACGACGTCCGGCTCCGTGAGGGAGGCGAGCGTACCGTCCCGGGTGACTCCGGCGGCGTGGACGACGGCGGTGAGCGGGTGCGCGTCCGGTATGCCCTCGAGAAGTGCGCGGACGGCTTCGGGGTCGGCGGTGTCGGTGGCGGCCAGGGTGATGTGCGCCCCGAGCGCGGTGAGCCGGTCGGTGGTCTCGCGGGCTCCGGGGGCGTCGGGGCCGCGCCTGCTGGTGAGCAGGAGTCGGGTGATGCCGTGCGTGGTGACCAGGTGTTCGGCCAGGAGCGCGCCGAGGGCCCCGGTCGCGCCGGTGAGCAGCACCGTCCCGTCCGTCCGCAGGACCCCGGCACGCGGCTCGGGCTCCGGCAGGACGGCCAGCCGGGGGACGAACAACGCGCCTTCGCGCAGAGCGAGTTGAGGCTCACCCGAGGCCAGGGCCCGGCCGAGCGCCGCCTCCGAGGCCGCGCTGTCGTCGGTGTCCACGAGAACGAACCGGCCGGGGTGCTCGCTCTGCGCCGTGCGCACGAGCCCCCACAGAGGAGCCTGCTCCAACCCGGTGACGGGTTCCGCCGCCCGCACGGCCGTCGCGCCACGGGTGAGGACGACCAGCGTCGCGTCGGCGCTCCGCTCATCGTCCAGCCAGTCGCGGAGCGTCCGCAGCGTCTCGTACACGGAGGCGCCCGGCGCCGCGGGCAGCACCTTGTACGGGGCGGATGCGGACGAGTTCGGTACGGACACGGTGGAGTGCGTCACGGACTCGGACGAGGTCGGTACGGACCCGGACGAGGCCGGTACCGTCCCGGACGAGTGCGGTACGGACCCGGGTGCCTCCTCGTACGGAGCCCAGTCCGCGGCGGCGGACTTCGGTTCCGGCAGCGGTGCCCAGTCCACCCGGTGCAGGGTGCTGCCGGCGCCGGATCCCCGGCGCGCGAGCAGCCGGGCCGGGTCGGTCTCCCGTACGCTCAGCTCCGCCACGGACAGCACCGGTTCCCCGGCCCCGTCCGCGAGGAACAGCCGGCTGCGGTCGGGGCCCGCCGGGGTGAGGGCGACCCGGAGAACGCCGGAGCCCGCCGTGCCGTGCACCCGTACCCCGGCCCAGGAGAACGGCACCCGCAGGCCGCCGGACTCGCCGGGTCCTTCGAGCGCGAGCGGATGCAGCGCCGCGTCGAGCAGCGCGGGCCCCACCGGGAAGCCGTGGGCCGCGTCGCCGGAATCGCCGCCCGCGCCCTCTCCGTGCGAGACCTCGGCGAACCAGGCGCCGTCGTCGCGTCGCCAGGCCGCCCGGAGGCCCTGGAAGGCCGGTCCGTAGGCGTAGCCGAGCCGCGCCAGGTCCTCGTACGCGGACGAGACGTCGACCGGCTCCGCACCGGCCGGCGGCCACACGCCGAGCGGGTCCGCCCCGTCGGCCTCGGTGTCGGGGCCAGGATCCGGGGCCAGCACACCGGAGGCGTGCTCCGTCCACGGGGCGTCGGTCCCGGCCTCACGCGCGTGGACGCCGATGGTCCGCCGTCCCTCCGCGTCGGCCGCGCCCACCGTGACCTGGAGCTGCACCGCACCCTCTTCGGGCAGCAACAGCGGGGCGCTCAAGGTGAGTTCGTCCAGCGTCGGCGCGCCGGCCGCCCGCCCCGCGTACAGCGCCAGATCCAGCAGCGCGGCACCAGGCAGCACGACCGCTCCGAGCAGGGCGTGGTCCCCGAGCCAGGGGTGGGTGAGCGGGGAGAGCAGCCCGGTGTGCACGACGCCCGAGCCGTCGGCGAGTTCGAGGGCCGCGCCGAGCAGGGGGTGGTCCGCGACGCCGAGTCCGGCCCCGCCGACGTCCGCCCGCCTGCGGGCAGGCACGTCCAGCCAGTACCGGTCGCGCTGGAAGGGGTACGTGGGCAGGTTCGGTGCGTCCGTGCCTCGGCCGCCGAAGTACGCCGTCCAGTCCACCGGGACCCCCGCCGTCCACAGCGCGCCGAGCGCCTCGGACAGGGCGGCGGCCTCCGCCCGGTCACGGCGCAGCAGCGGCAGCGCGACGGTGCCGTCCGGCACTTCGTCGTCCGCGAGCGTGTCGGCGGCCATCGTCGCGAGTACGGCGTCCGGGCCGACCTCCAGCAATGCCCCGGCTCCCTGTTCCCGCAGGGTGCGCAGCACGTCGGCGAAGCGCACGGTGCCGCGGATGTGGGCGGTCCAGTAGTCGGGCGAGGCGAGCTCCTCGGCGCTTGCGAGGCGTCCGGTGAGGTCGGAGACCAGCGGGACGGTCGGCGGGTGGAATTCGAGGCCCGCCACCACCGCGCGGAACGCGTCGAGCATCGGCTCCATCAGCGGCGAGTGGAAGGCATGACTGACCGTGAGGCGCCGGGTCTTCGCGCCGGTTCCGGCGGCCCGGGCGGCGATCTCGCGTACGGCTTCCTCCGCGCCGGAGACGACCGTGGCCCGCGGCCCGTTGACCGCCGCGATGCCCGCCACGTCCTCGTGGCCCGCCAGCAGCGCCCGTGCCGCGTCCTCGTCCACCGAGAGGGCGACCATGGCGCCGCCCGGCGGCAGGGCCTGCATCAGCCTGCCCCGTGCCGTGATCAGCGTCGCCGCGTCGGCCAGGCTCAGCACGCCGGACACATGAGCTGCCGCCACCGTTCCGATGGAGTGGCCCGCCACGTGGTCCGGGGTGATGCCCCAGGTCTCCACCAGTCGGTACAGCGCGGTCTCCAGGGCGAACAGGGCCGGCTGGGTGTACTCGGTGCGGTGCAGCAGGGTGTCGTCCTCGGCGAAGACGATCTCCTTGAGCGAGCGGCCGAGGTGGACGTCGACGGCGGCGCACACCTCGTCGAAGGCGGCGGCGAACGCCTCGTACGTCTCGTACAGTTCACGGCCCATTCCGGCCCGCTGGCTGCCCTGTCCGGTGAACAGGAACGCCGTACGGGGCGTATCGGCGGGCGCCTCGCGTACCGAGGTCCGCGAGTGGTCCCCCTCGGACAGGCGGCGCAGAGCGGCCGACGCCTCCTCACGGCCGACGGCGGCGAACGCGGCCCGGTGCTCCAGGGCGCTCCGCCCGCCGGCCAACGCCGCGGCCGTTCCGCGGAGTTCCGCCTCCGGGCGGGACTCGACCCATGCGTGCAACCGTCCGGCCAGGGCGCGCAGCGCCTCGGGCGTCCGCGCGGAGAGCAGCCACGGCAGCGGGTCCTCGGCCTCGGGCACGCCGTCCGGCTCGGCCGGAGCGGGCTCCGGAGCCGAGTCGGTGACGTGCTCGAGGACCACGTGGGCGTTGGTGCCGCTGATCCCGAAGGAGGAGACGGCGGCCCGCCGCGGGCGGTCCCGCTCGGGCCAGGCGACGGATTCGGTGAGGAGTTCCACCGCGCCCGCCGTCCAGTCGACGTGGGGGGACGGCTCGTCGATGTGCAGACTCCTCGGGAGGACGCCGTGCCGCATCGCCATCACCGACTTGATCACGCCGGCGACGCCGGCCGCGGCCTGCGTGTGACCGATGTTGGACTTCACAGACCCCAGGAACAGCGGGTCGTCCACCGGCCGGTCCGCGCCGTATACGGCGAGCAGCGCCTGCGCCTCGATGGGGTCGCCGAGCCGGGTTCCGGTGCCGTGCGCCTCGACGGCGTCGACGTCCCGGGCGGTGAGCCCCGCGGCGGCCAGCGCCTGCCGGATCACGCGCTGCTGGGAGGGGCCGTTGGGCGCGGTCAGGCCGTTGCTCGCGCCGTCCTGGTTGACGGCCGTGCCGCTGACCAGGGCCAGGACCTGGTGTCCGTGGCGGCGGGCGTCCGAGAGCCGTTCGACGAGCAGCAGTCCGGCACCCTCCGCCCAGCCGGTCCCGTCGGCGGCCGCCGCGAACGGCTTGCAGCGCCCGTCGGGCGCGAGCCCGCGCTGCCGGCTGAACTCCACGAACGTCGCCGGGCTGGCCATCACCGTCACGCCTCCGGCCAGGGCGAGGTCGCACTCGCCGTTGCGCAGCGCCTGCGCCGCCAGGTGCAGGGCGACGAGGGAGGAGGAGCATGCGGTGTCGACGGTGACGGCCGGGCCCTCCAGGCCGAAGGTGTACGCCACCCGGCCGGAGGCCACGCTGCCCGCGCTACCGCTGACCAGATAGCCCTCGAAGCCCTCGGGCGCCTCCTCCGCCTGGTGCAGCCGGGCCCCGTAGTCGTTGTACATCACCCCGGCGAACACACCGGTCTTCGAGCCGCGCAGCGCCGCCGGAGCGATCCCGGCCCGTTCGAACGCCTCCCAGGCGGTCTCCAGGAGCAGGCGCTGCTGCGGGTCGGTGGTCAGGGCCTCGCGCGGGCTCATGCCGAAGAACACGGGGTCGAACTCGGGGGCCCCGTACAGGAATCCGCCTTCCCGGGCGTACGACGTGCCGGGGCGCTCGCCGTCCGGGTCGTAGAGTCCGGCGAGGTCCCAGCCGCGGTCGGTGGGGAAGCCGGACACGGCGTCCGTGCCGTCCGCGACCAGCTGCCACAGCTCCTCGGGGGAGTTCACCCCGCCCGGGAACCGGCAGGCCATCGCGACGACGGCGATCGGGTCGTCGTCGACGCGCGCCGCGACTGCCGCCGTCTGCCCGGCCTCGGCGCCGGTGTCGGCGCCGGCCTCGTCCGGCAGCAGCTCGACGAGGAGTCGGCCGGCCAGAGCGGTCGGCGTGGGGTGGTCGAAGACGAGGGTCGTGGGCAGCCGCAGGCCGGTGGCCGCGCCGAGCCGGTTGCGCAGGTCGACGGCGGCGAGCGAGTCGAAGCCCAGGTCGGTGAAGGCCCGGCCGGCCGTGACCGAGTCGGCGCCGGAGTGGCCGAGCACGGTGGCCGCGGCCGCCCGCACCAGCTCCAGGACCTCGCGCTCCGCGTCCGCGCGGGAGAGCGCCGACAGCCTGCCGACCAGGTCGGCCGCCGCGGCCGGGGCCGTACCGGAGGCCGCACGCCGCCGGGTGACCCGGACGAGCGAGCGCAGCGGGGCCGGGACGGACGCCGAGCCCTCCAGGGCGGCGGGCGTGAACCTGCTCGCGACCAGTGCCGCGCGCTCCGGACCGGCCGGCGCCGCCAGCGCGGCGTCGAAGAGCCGGAGCCCCTCGGCGACGGTGAGCGGGGCGATGCCGGTGCGGCCGATGCGGGCGACGTCGGAGGCGCTGAGCCGTCCGCCCATACCGGTCTCGGTGTCCCACAGGCCCCAGGCGAGGGACGTGGCGGGCAGGCCGAGGGCCTGCCGGTGCTGGGCCAGCGCGTCCACGTAGGCGTTGGCGGCGGCGTAGTTGGCCTGCCCTGCCGTGCCGGTCACGCCGGTGACGGAGGAGAAGAGGACGAAGGCATCGAGTTCCCGGTCCGCGGTGAGCTCGTGAAGCACCAGGGCGGCGTCGGCCTTCGGGCGCAGGACGAGATCCAGCCGCTCCGGCGTCAGGTCCTCCAGCAGACCGTCGTCGAGCACGCCGGCGGCGTGGACGACGGCGGTGAGCGGGTGCGCGTCCGGTATGCCGTCGAGGAGTGCGCGGACGGCGTCGGGGTCGGCGGTGTCGGTGGCGGCCAGAGTGACCTCTGCTCCCAACGAGGTGATGCGTTCGGTGAGTTCGCAGGCGCCGGGGGCGTCGGAGCCGCGCCTGCTGGTGAGCAGGAGTCGGGTGATGCCGTGCGTGGTGACCAGGTGTTCGGCCAGGAGCGCGCCGAGGGCCCCGGTCGCGCCGGTGAGCAGCACCGTCCCGTCCGTCCGAAGCGGCCGCGAACCGCCCTGCACGGTCGGCAGCGCGGCGAGGCGCGGGACGAGTGTCCGACCCTCCCGCAGGGCGAGTTGGGGCTCGCCCGAGCCGAGCGCCCGGTCGAGGGCGGCCGCGGACGCCGCACTGCCGTCGGTGTCGACCAGCACGAACCGGTCCGGATGCTCGGTCTGCGCGGTACGGACCAGCCCCCACACGGCCGCGGTCGCCAGCGCGGACGGGCCCTCACCCGCACCGGTCGCCACGGCGCCTTCGGTGACCAGCGCGAGCCGCGCCCCCGCGGGCCGCTCCCGCGTCAGCCAGTCCTGTACGAGCTCCAGGGCGCGCGCTACGGCCGCCTGCGGGCTCTCGTACGACCCAAGGTGCTCCGTCACGGTCGCGGCGGCGATCTCCGCATCCGCGGCGGACGGCGCAGCCGCGTCCAGCCACGCCACGGCGTACAGCGGAAGCCCGGCCACGGCCGGCGCGGCGGACAGCGCGCCCTCGGGCAGCGGCCGCAGCACCAGGGCCTCCGCGGTGACGACGGGCGCGCCGGTCGGATCCGTGGCGCGCAGGGACACCGCGCCCGGTCCGGCCGGGGCGAGCGAGACCCGCAGCGCAGTGGCCCCGGTGGCGTGCAGCCTCAGGCCCGTCCAGGCGAAGGGCAGGACCGGTTCGGCGGCGTCCTCGTCACGTACCGGCACGAGGTGCAGGGCCGCGTCGAGCAGCGCGGGATGCAGGGCGAAGGCGTCGGCCGACGCCTCGGCGTCCGCCGACAGCCGCACCTCGGCGACCAGCGTGTCTCCGTCCCGCCAGGCGGCGGTCAGATTGCGGAACGCCGGTCCGTAGCCGTACCCGAGGTCCGCGAGGCGGGTGTACACCCGCTCGACGTCGAGCGCGGCGGCGCCGGGCGGCGGCCACGCCGTGTCGGCCGCCTCGGCGACCGTGTCCTCGGGCGCGAGGGTCCCGGAGGCGTGGCGCACCCAGGGCGCGTCCTCGGCGGTCCGGGCGTGCACCGCGAACGGGCGGCGCCCCCCGGCTTCCGGCGCGTCGACGGTCAGCTGCAGCGCGACCGGGCCGGAGGCGGGCAGCAGGAGCGGCGCCTCCAGAGTGAGATCGTCCACCACAGGGCTCTGCGCGTACTCGCCCGCTTGGAGCGCCAGTTCGGCGAAGACGCTGCCAGGGACGAGGGGCGCGCCGCCCACCGCATGGTCCGCGAGCCAGGGCAACTGCTTCGGATCGAGGGTGCCGGAGAACAACAGCCCCCGACCGTCGGCGAGTTCCACCGCCGCACCGAGCAGGGAGGCTCCGTCCGCTTCGGCCGACGCGGCCTCCATCCAGTAGCGCGCCCGCTGGAAGGGATAGGTGGGCAGCTCATGGGCGTCGGCGGGCGCGGTCGAGACGCCGCCGCCGGCGGCGAAGGAGGCCCGGTCCACGGCCACGCCGTGGGCGTGGGCGGTGGCCAGCGCGGTCAGGAACGCGGTCCGCTCGTCGCGGTTGCGACGGAGCAGCGGTACCGCCCGGGGAGTCAGCGACGTGAGCGCGGCGTCGGGCCCCACCTCGACGGGGAGTACGTCGCCCAGAACCCGGAGGGTCTCCACCGCCTCGTGGTAGCGCACGGTCTCGCGGATGTGGCGGGTCCAGTAGTCGGGGGAGGCGAGTTCCTCGGCTGTTGCGAGGGTGCCGGTGAGGGTGGAGATGATCGGGATGCGTGGTGTGTGGAAGGTGAGTCCCGCGGCGACAGCGCGGAACTCCTCGAGGATCGGGTCCATGTGGGGGGAGTGGAAGGCGTGGCTGACGGTGAGGCGTCGGGTGCGGCGGCCGAGGGCCGCGAAGTGGGCCGTGACCCGCTCGACCTCGTCCTCGTCGCCGGACACGACCACGGAATCGGGTCCGTTGACCGCCGCGAGCCCTACGACTGCGGTGAGCAGGGGACGTAGCTCCGCTTCGCTGGCCTGCACTGCCGCCATGGCGCCGCCTTGCGGGAGTCCGCCCATCAGGCGGCCGCGTGCGGCGACGAGCTGGGCGGCGTCCTCCAGGGAGAGGACGCCTGCCGCGTGGGCGGCGGCGAACTCGCCGATGGAGTGCCCGATCAAGTGGTCCGGGGTGAGGCCGTGCGCCCCCAGCAAGCGGTGGAGAGCGACCTCGACGGCGAAGAGTGCGGGCTGGGTGTACTGGGTGCGGTGCAGCAGTGTGTCGTCCTCGGCGAAGACGATCTCCTTGAGCGGGCGGTCCAGATGAACGTCGAAGGCTGCGCACACCTCGTCGAAGGCGGCGGCGAACTCCTCGTACGTCTCGTACAGTTCACGCCCCATGCCTGCCCGCTGGCTGCCCTGCCCGGTGAACAGGAACGCCGCGCGGAGCTCGCCGTCCGCCGAGCCGCGCACCACGGCCGGGTGCTCCTCGCCGGCCGCCAAGGCGGCCAGCGCCGCAAGGGCGTCCTCCCGGTCCTCCGTCAGCACCACCGCGCGGTGGGGCAGCGCCGCTCGGCCGGTGGCCAGGACGCGCGCCGCGGTCGCCCGGGCGGTGTCCGGCCGGGCTTCCAGGTGCGCCGAGAGCCGGGCGGCCTGCGCCCGCAGCGCCGCCGGCGAGTGCGCGGACAGTGGCAGCGGTACGAGGCCGGATACGGCTCCAGGACCCGTACTCGCACCCGCTCCCGTATTCACATCCGTATCCACATCCGCGTCCGGGGCGGGCGTGTCGGACGCGACAGGCGTCCCCACCAGAGCCGCCTCGGGCTCCTCCAAAATCACGTGCGCGTTGGTGCCGCTGATGCCGAAGGACGACACCGCCGCGCGCCGCGGACGTCCTTCCGCGGCCCACTCCCGCGCCTCGGCGAGGAGCTCGACCGCGCCCGCCGACCAGTCCACATGCGGCGAGGGCTCGTCCACGTGCAGGGTCCGGGGCAGGACACCGTGGCGCATGGCCTCGACCATCTTGATGATGCCGCCGACGCCGGCCGCGGCCTGCGCGTGTCCGATGTTCGACTTGAGCGAGCCCAGCCACAACGGGCGCCCCTCCGCCCGGTCCTGGCCGTAGGTGGCCAGCAGGGCCTGCGCCTCGATGGGGTCGCCGAGCCGGGTTCCGGTGCCGTGCGCCTCGACAGCGTCCACATCCGCCCCGGTGAGCCCGGCGGTGGCCAGGGCCTGGCGGATCACGCGCTCCTGGGAGGGGCCGTTGGGCGCGGTCAGGCCGTTGCTCGCGCCGTCCTGGTTGACGGCGGAGCCGCGGACGACGGCCAGGACCTGGTGGCCGTTGCGTCGAGCGTCCGAGAGCCGTTCGACGAGCAGCAGCCCGACGCCCTCCGACCAGCCCGTCCCGTCCGCCGCCGCCGCGAAGGACTTGCAGCGCCCGTCGGCCGACAGCCCCCGCTGCCGGCTGAACTCCACGAAGGTGTCCGGCCGCGCCATCACGGTGACCCCGCCGGCCAGGGCGAGGTCGCACTCGCCGTTGCGCAGCGCCTGTGCCGCCAGATGCAGCGCGACCAGCGACGAGGAGCAGGCGGTGTCGACGGTGACGGCCGGGCCCTCCAGGCCGAAGGTGTACGCCAGGCGGCCCGAGACCACGCTCGCCGTGTTGCCGGTGAGGACGTACCCCTCGAGCTCCTCCGGTGTTCTGGCCAGTCGCGCGCTGTAGTCGTTGTACATCACGCCCGCGAAGACGCCGGTCCGGCTGCCGCGCACCGCAGCGGCGTCGATGCCGGCCCGCTCGAACGTCTCCCAGGCGGTCTCCAGGAGCAGCCGCTGCTGCGGGTCGACGGCCACCGCCTCGCGCGGGCTGATCCCGAAGAACTCGGCGTCGAACTCGGCGGCCCCGTAAAGGAATCCGCCCTCCCGGGTGTACGAGGTGCCCAGGCGCTCGGGGTCCGGGTCGTACAGTCCGTCCAGGTCCCAGCCCCGGTCCGCGGGGAACGGCCCGATCGCGTCGCCGCCCGAAGCCACCAGCTCCCACAGCTCCTCGGGGGAGCCCACCTCGCCGGGATAGCGGCAGGCCATCCCGACGATCACGATCGGGTCGTCGGACACCGCCGCGAGCGCTCCCGGCGCGTCCCGGTCGGTCCGCCCCGTGGCGGAGCCGCCCGGCAGCAGCCCCACCAGGTGGGCGGCGAGCGCCTCGGGGGAGGGGTGGTCGAAGACGGCGGTCGCGGGTATGCGCAGGCCGGTGAGAGTGCTCAGCCGGTTGCGCAGCTCCACGCCGGTCAGCGAGTCGAAGCCCAGGTCCCGGAAGGCTCGGGCGGCGTCGATCGACGTGGACGTGGCGTGACCGAGGACGGTGGCTACGGTGGTCCGGACGAGCTCGCTCACCGCCCGTTCGCGTTCCGCCGGCGCCAGCGCGCCCGTCCGCTCGGCCCAGGACTCCTCGCCGGCCGGCCGAACGGTCGCCGCGGCCCGCCGCAGGGGCGTCCGTACCAGGTCCCGCAGCGGAGCCGGCAGCGGCCCGGCCGCCGCCCGCTCGCGCAGCGCCGCCCCGTCCAGCCGGACGGGGACGAGCGCGCCCGCCGCACCGGCCGGGAGCGCGTCGAGCAGGGCCAGACCCTCGGCGCCGGTCAGTGGGGCGAACCCGGAGCGCGCCCACCGCGCCCGCTCCGCCGCACCCAGGCCACCGGCCATACCGTCGTCGGTGTCCCACAGGCCCCAGGCCAGCGAGACGCCCGGCAGACCGGCCGCGCGCCGCTGCTCCGCGAGCGCGTCCAGGACGGCGTTGGCGGCCGCGTAGTTGGCCTGCCCGGCGGTGCCGACGAGACCGCTGACCGACGAGAAGAGCACGAAGGCGGACAGGTCCCGGTCCGCGGTCAGCTCGTGCAGATGGAGGGCGGCGTCGGCCTTCGGTCGCAGGACGGCGTCCAGGCGGTCGCCGGTCAGCGACGCGAGCGTGCCGTCGTCCAGCGCCCCCGCCAGGTGGAACACCGCACCCAGCGGACGCTCCTCGGGTACGGACTCCAGGACCCGGGCCAGCGCCTCGCGGTCGGCGGCGTCCACGGCCGCGAACTCGGCCCGCGCACCGGCCGCAGTCAGCTCGGCAAGCAGTTCGTCGGCCCCGGCGGCCGCGGCCCCGGACCGGCTGAGCAGCAACAGGTCCCGTGCGCCATGCCGCTCGACAAGATGACGGGCCAGCAGCCGACCCAGAGCGCCCGTGGCACCGGTCACCAGGACGGTGCGGTCAGCGAACCCGGCCGGACCGCCGAGCGCCGGAGCATCCGCGCCATCATCGGCACGGACCAGCCTCGGGGCTCTCAACACATCAGCACGCAAGGCGAGTTGAGGCTCGCTCGTCGAGGCGGCGGCCAGCGTCGCAAGCGCGCCCTGGATCTCGGGCTCCGTCGCCCCCTCCGCCGCCTCCAGTGCGAGATCGACGTCGGCGACCGCGAAGCGGTCCGGGTGCTCCGACTGGGCCGTCCGTACGAGCCCCCACACAGCGGCCGCCCAGGGGTCCGCCACCTCGTCCCCGTCGGCCGCGGCGACCGCGCCCCGGGTGAGCAGCAGCAGCCGCGCGTCCCGGAAGCGATCCTCCGTCAGCCATGAGCGAAGCTGCTCCAGGGCGTGCCCCGCTCCCGCGCGACCGGCCGGGACGCGGACCGCGACCACGGCCGGGACCTCGACCTCCGGTTCCCACTCGGCGACCGCGTCCACGAGGGCGACGGAGCCGGCCGGCGCGGTCTCCACGACGACCGACTCCCAGCGCAGCCGGTGCAGGTCGCGCGGACGCCTGGCGGGCGCGCCCAGCCGGGCCGGGTCCACGGGCAGCAGCGCGAGCGCGTCCGCCGACAGGACCGGTCGTCCCTCCGTGTCCACCGCCGTCAGCCGGCCGTCCGCCGACCAGTGCACCCGCAGGACCGAGGCTCCCGTCGCGTGGAGTTCCACCCCGGTCCAGGAGAACGGCAGGGGCAGCCCGTCGCCGGCCTCCCCGACGGCCCGGATCACCGGAAGATGCAGCGCGGCGTCGAGGAGGGCGGGGTGCACGGCGAATCCCTGCGGCTCCTCGCCCGCTCGGGCCGCCGGCGCGCCTGCCCCGGCCTCCGCGACCGGCAACTCCAGCTCCGCGTAAAGCTCCCCGTCGTGTCGCCAGCCCGCGCGGACGCCCCGAAACGTGGGCCCGTAGCCGTATCCGAGGGCGTCGAGCTCCTCGTACAGTGCGGCAGGATCCACCGGCTCGGCACCTGGCGGCGGCCACGAAGTGGTCGGTTCGGCGGCGGGGACGGCGGTACGGGCCGGTGCGAGCAGTGCGGTGGCGTGCCGGACCCACGTGCCCTCACCCGGGCCCGTGTCCGTCGCCGTGTCCGAGGTGCGACCGTGGACCGACAGCGTGCGCGCCCCGTTCTCGTCCGCGGCCCCGACCGACACCTGCAGCCGTGTCGGCATGCCCCCGGCCAGGACGAGTGGGGCCTCCAGGGTCAGTTCCTCGACCCGAGGGGTCCCGGCCTGCTCGCCGGCGGCCAGGGCCAGGTCGAGGAAGGCGGTTCCGGGCAGGAGTACCCGGCCCGCGATCCGGTGGTCCGCCAGCCAGGGGTGCGCGGCCGTCGAGACCTGACCGGGCAGGACCAGGCTTCCGTCCTCGGCCAGTTCGATACGCGAGCCGAGGAACGGGTGCCCGACCGAGGGCAGCCCCGTCAGCCCCAGGAGCTCCGCACCGGCCACGGTGGTGGGTGCGGCGAGCCAGTGGCGTTCGCGCTGGAAGGCGTACGTGGGCAGATCGCCCGGGTGCGCGGGCAGGCCGCGGTGCAGCACAGTCCGGTCGAGGACCGCGCCGCTCGCGTACGCGGCGGCGAGCGCGCCGAGCAGGGTGCGCCGCTCGGCGCGATTGCGGCGCAGCAGGGGCAGAGCCCCCGGAGTCGTCGCGCTCAACGCGGCGTCGGGCCCCAGCTCGACCAGCACCTGCGCACGGCCCGACCCCAGGCCCCGGAGGGTCTCGACGGCGTGGTGGTAGCGGACGGTCTCGCGGACGTGGCGGGTCCAGTAGTCGGGCGAGGCCAGCTCCTCGGCTGTTGCGAGGGCACCGGTGAGGGTGGAGATGATCGGGATGCGTGGAGTGTGGAAGGTGAGTCCGGCGGCGATGGAGCGGAACTCCTCGAGGATCGGGTCCATGTGGGGGGAGTGGAAGGCGTGGCTGACGGTGAGGCGTCGGGTGCGGCGGCCGAGGGCCGCGAAGTGGGTGGTGATGCGTTCGACCTGGTCCTCGTCGCCGGAGACGACCACGGAATCGGGTCCGTTGACCGCCGCCAGGGCCACGCGCTGACCCAGCAGCGGAAGCACCTCGTCCTCCGTCGCCTGCACTGCCGCCATGGCTCCGCCTTGCGGGAGTCCGCCCATCAGGCGGCCGCGTGCGGCGACGAGCTGGGCGGCGTCCTTCAGGGAGAGGACGCCTGCCGCGTGGGCGGCGGCGAACTCGCCGATGGAGTGCCCGATCACGTGATCCGGCACCAGCCCGTGGTGCTCCGCGAGGCGGAACAGGGCCGTTTCCAGGGCGAAGAGTGCGGGCTGGGTGTACTGGGTGCGGTGCAGCAGGGTGTCGTCCTCGGCGAAGACGATCTCCTTGAGCGGGCGGTCCAGATGAACGTCGAAGGCTGCGCATACCTCGTCGAAGGTGGCGGCGAACTCCTCGTACGTCTCGTACAGTTCACGGCCCATCCCGGCCCGCTGGCTGCCCTGCCCCGTGAACAGGAACGCGGTACGCGCCGGGCCCGTCGCCGCGCTGCCCCGCACCACCGCCGGGTGGTCGTCCCCGGCCTCCAGCGCGGCCAGTGCGGCCAGTGCCTCCTCCCGGTCCTCGGCGACCAGTAGCGCGCGGTGCTCCAGGGCGGCCCGGCCCCGGGCCAGCGCGCCCGCGACCCCGGCGAGGTCGGCGTCCGGGCGATCGGTCAGGTACGCGGACAGGCGCGCGGCCTGCGCGGGCAACGCGTCAGCCGTCCGTGCGGACAGCGGAAGGAGCACCGGACCTGTGTGCGGCCGGTTCTCCGCCACCGGCTCCGGGCTCCGCTCCGGACCCTGCTCCAGGATCACGTGGGCGTTGGTACCGCTGATGCCGAAGGACGACACCGCCGCCCGTCGCGGACGTCCTTCCGCGGCCCACTCCCGGCCCTCGGTGAGGAGTTCTACCGCGCCGGCCGTCCAGTCGACGTGCGGGGTCGGTTCGTCGACGTGCAGGGTGCGGGGGAGGACGCCGTGGCGCATGGCCTCGACCATCTTGATGACGCCGCCGACGCCGGCCGCGGCCTGCGCGTGTCCGATGTTCGACTTGAGCGAGCCCAGCCACAGCGGTCGGTCGTCCGCCCGGTCCTGGCCGTAGGTGGCCAGCAGGGCGTCCGCCTCGATGGGGTCGCCGAGCCGGGTGCCGGTGCCGTGCGCCTCCATCGCGTCGACGTCCGCCCCGGTGAGCCCGGCGGTGGCCAGGGCCTGGCGGATCACGCGCTCCTGCGAAGGGCCGTTGGGCGCCGTCAGGCCGTTGCTCGCGCCGTCCTGGTTGATCGCCGTGCCGCGCACGACGGCAAGCACCTCGTGACCGTGGCGTTCGGCGTCCGAGAGCCGTTCGACCAGCAGCAGGCCCACTCCCTCGGCCCACGCGGTGCCGTCCGCCGCCGCGGCGAAGGGCTTGCACCGGCCGTCCGGCGCGAGGCCGCGTTGCCGGCTGAACTCCAGGAACATGCCCGGGGTGGGCATGACCGTCACCCCGCCGGCGAGCGCGAGGTCGCACTCGCCCTGGCGCAGCGCCTGCACCGCGAGATGCAGGGCGACCAGCGAGGACGAGCATGCGGTGTCGACGGTGACGGCAGGGCCCTCCAGGCCGAAGGTGTACGCCAGCCGGCCCGAGGCGACGCTCCCGGTGCTGCCGGTCAGCAGGTACCCGTCGTAGCCCTCGGCCGCCTCGTGTAGCCGCGGCCCGTACTCCATGGCCGTCGCGCCGACGAACACGCCGGCCCGGGTCCCGCGCAGCCCGTCGGGAGCGATCCCGGCCCGCTCGAACGTCTCCCACGCGGTCTCCAGGAGCAGCCGCTGCTGTGGGTCCATCGCCGCGGCCTCGCGCGGGCTGATGCCGAAGAACGCGGCGTCGAAGTCCCCCGCGCCGGTGAGGAATCCACCCTCCCGCGCGTACGTGGTCCCGGGCCGGTCGGGGTCGGGGTCGTACAGGCCGTCCAGGTCCCAGCCCCGGTCGGCAGGGAACGGTCCGATCGCGTCGGCGCCCGAGGCGACGAGCTCCCACAGCTCCTCGGGGGAGGCGACCCCGCCCGGGTAACGGCAGGCCATGCCGACGATCACGATCGGGTCGCTCCCGGTCCCCGCCGGTGCGGCCGGGGGCCGGGCGGCGGCGGGAGCCGCGGCGCGCGGGCCGGCGTACCGCTCCTGGAGCAGGCCGACCACCGCCTCGGGTGTGGGGTGGTGGTAGATCAGCGCGGACGGCAGGGAGAGCCCGGTCGCGGACTGGAGCCGGTCGCGGAGCTCGACGCCGGAGAGCGAGTCGAACCCGAGCTCCTTGAAGGTGCGCGCGGCGTCGACGGAGTCGGCGGTGACATGCCCGAGCACGAAGGCGATGTGCGTACGGACCAGTTCCGTCAGGTCGGGCGCGGCGGACGGTGCGGCCGGGTCGCCCGGCCCGCTCCGGTCGGCGGCCGACGGCTGCGCGGCGACCGGGGCCGACCCGACGGGCTCGGCCGCGGCCGCTGCCTCCGCCGCGTCCGCCCCGGACCCGTCCAGCCAGTGACGCTCGCGCTGGAAGGCGTACGTGGGCAGTGGCACCGCCCGGCCGCCCCGGGCCGCGAACAGCCCGGCCCAGTCGACCTCGGTCCCCCGGGCGTGCGCGCCCGCGACGGCGGCCAGCAGGGTGGACGCCTCGGGCCGGCCGCGGCGCAGCCCGGCCGCCAGGACGTGTCCGCCGCCCGTCTCGGCCAGGGTGCGGCGGGCCGCGCCGGCGAGCACCGCGTCCGGCCCGAGTTCGAGGTACACGGTGGCGCCCGCATCGTGGAGGGCCCGTACGCCGTCGTGGAAGCGGACGGCCTCCCGGATGTGGCGGGTCCAGTAGTCGGGCGACGCCAGCTCCTCGGCTGTCGCGAGGGTGCCGGTGAGGGTGGAGACGATCGGGATGCGGGGTGTGTGGAAGGTGAGTCCGGCGGCGATGGACCGGAACTCCTCCAGGATCGGATCCATGTGGGGGGAGTGGAAGGCGTGGCTCACGGTGAGCCGCCGAGTGCGGAGGCCTTGCTCGGACAGGTGGGCCGTGACCCGCTCGACCTCGTCCTCGTCGCCCGAGATCACCACGGAATCGGGCCCGTTGACCGCCGCGAGCGTCACCCGCTCGTTGAGCAGCGGCCGTACGGCGTCCTCCGGAGCCTCCACGGCGGCCATCGCGCCGCCCTGCGGCAGCTCGCCCATCAGCCGGCCGCGCGCGGCGACCAGCAGCGCCGCGTCCTCCAGGGAGAGAACTCCCGCCACATGAGCGGCCGTCAGCTCCCCGATGGAGTGACCGGCCAGGTGGTCCGGGGTGATGCCCCAGGTCTCCAGCAGCCGGTACAGCGCGGTCTCCAGGGCGAAGAGCGCGGGCTGGGTGTACTGGGTGCGGTGCAGCAGGGTGTCGTCCTCGGCGAAGACGATCTCCTTGAGCGGACGGTCCAGGTGCGCGTCGAAGGCTGCGCACACCTCGTCGAAGGCGGCGGCGAACTCCTCGTACGTCTCGTAGAGTTCACGGCCCATGCCTGCGCGCTGGCTGCCCTGACCGGTGAACAGGAACGCGGTACGCGCCGGGCCCGTCGCCGCGCTGCCACGCACCACCGCCGGGTGGTCACGGCCCGCCGCCAGCGCGGCCGTCCCGGCGAGCAGACCGGCCGTGTCCTCGGCGATCACCACGGCCTGCTCGTCGAAGCGCGTACGGTGCGCGGCGAGCGAGTACGCCGTGTCCACCGCGTCGTGGCCGTGCTCCTCCTGGTGCCGGTGCAGCCGGTCCGCCTGCCCGCGGAGCGCCGCGGCGTCGCGTCCGGACAGCAGCCAGGCCACGGGCCCTGCGGACCTGGAGCCCACCTCGTCCGGACGCCCCTCGCCGGCCGTCTTCGCCGGCGCCGGGTCCGCCTCGCCCACCACCACATGGCAGTTGGTGCCGCCCATGCCGAACGAGCTCACGCCGGCGACCAGCGGTCGGTCGGGCGCCGGCCAGGCGCTCTCCCGTGTCTGCACCCGCAGTCCCAGGGCGTCCAGCGGGATGGCCGGATTCGGCTCGCGGAAGTTCAAGCTCGCGGGGATACGCCGCCGGGACACCGCCAGGACGGTCTTCAGCAAGCCCACCAGGCCGGCCGCGCCCTCAAGGTGCCCGACGTTCGTCTTCGCGGAGCCCACCAGCAGCGGGGCGTCCGCCGGCCGGCCCGCGCCGAGCGCGGCGCCGAGCGCCGCGGCCTCCACCGGATCGCCCACCGGAGTTCCGGTGCCGTGCAGTTCGACGTACTGGACGGCGGTCGCGTCGGTGCCGGCGCGTGCGTGCGCCGCCCGCAGCACGGCCTCCTGCGCGGCCCGGTCCGGCACCGTCAGGCCGGCCGAGGCGCCGTCGTTGTTGACGGCGCTGCCCAGGATCACGCCGTGCACGCGGTCCCCGTCGGCGACGGCCCGGTCCAGCGGCTTCAGCACGACGGCGACCCCGCCCTCGCCCCGGACGTAGCCGTTGGCGCGGGAGTCGAAGGTGTAGCACCGGCCGTCGGGGGACAGGGCACCGAACCGGGCGCTGTCCGCGCTGCTGCCGGGCGACAGGATCAGGTTCACGCCGCCCACCACGGCCAGGTCGGCGTCCCCGTGCCGCAGGCTCTCGCAGGCCAGGTGGACCGCGACCAGCGACGAGGACTGGGCCGCGTCGACGGTCAGGCTGGGGCCGGTCAGCCCCAGCACGTAGGAAAGACGGTTGGCGATGATGCCCCGGCCGAGCCCGGTGACCGAGTGCCGTCCGGCCGCCGCCTCGCCGAGCCGGTGGTGCAGCGCCGCGTAGTCGTCCCACATGGCGCTCGCGTACACCGCCGTGCGGCTGCCGGCCATCGCTCCGGGCACGATCCCGGCCTCCTCCAGGGCCTCCCAGCCCAGTTCGAGCATCAGCCGCTGCTGCGGGTCCATGGCCGCCGCCTCGCGCGGCGAGATCCCGAAGAAGGCGGCGTCGAACCGGTCCACCTCGTCGAGGAAGGCCCCGCGCCGGGGAGCCGAGGCGGACCAGCGGTCCGCCGGCGGCTTCCCGACCGCGTCCTCGCCCCGGCCGAGCAGCCGCCAGAAGGCGTCGGGGTCGGCGGCGCCCGGCAGACGGCAGGCGAGTCCGACGACGGCGATCGGTGCGGAGCTGGGCTTGGCCATGGTCTGTCACGTACTCCCTCGTCGAGGACGAATGCGTCACCAGACTCACCACCTGCCCTAACGGGGCTCTTTCGGCGTTCTAAACCCGGTCGGCCGCAGGGCGGACCCGGTCGGCGGCGGGCCGGTGCAGCCCCGTGCGCAGCGCCGTGACGTGCTCGATCCCGATGCGCTGCTGCTCCTCGGGCGGCACCCCGTCCACGAACGCGTGATACGCGCCGGGGAAGTTGTGCAGCTCCACCGGCACTCCCGCCTCGGCCAGCCGCAGCCCGTACGAGAGCCCCTCGTCCCGCAGCGGGTCCAGACCCGCGGTCGAGACGTAGGCGGGCGGCAGCCCGCTCAGATCCCCGGCCCGGGCCGGGGCCGCGTACACGGGCAGCCGGTCCCGGGGCCCGTCCTCGCCCAGGTACAGCTGCCAGCTCTCCTCGGCCAGACGCCGGTTCCAGACCGGTGTGTCGGTGTACGCGGCCATCGACGCGGTCGTCAGCCGGTCGTCGAGCACCGGCGTGCTCAGATGCTGGAAGCACAGCGCGGGCCCGCCCCGGTCACGGGCGAGCAGGGTCAGCCCGGCGGCCAGCGCACCGCCGGAGCTCGCCCCCGCGACCGCGAGGCGGGCCGGGTCGGCGCCCAGCTCGCCCGGGTGGCCGGCGATCCACTCCAGCGCCGCCCAGCAGTCGTCGAGTCCCGCCGGGTACGGATGCTCCGGCGCCAGCCGGTAGGAGACCGCGACCACCACGGCCCGTGCGTGCAGCGCGGCCTGGGCGGCGCCCACGTGCACGGAGTCCACGTTGCCCAGGCAGAACCCGCCGCCGTGGATCCACAGCACCGCCGGCAGCGCCGCCTGCTCGGCACGCGGCCGGTACACCCGCACCCTCACGTCGGGCCCGCCGGGCGGCCCCGGGACGAGTCGCTCCCGTACGTCCACCCCGGGCACGGGCGGCAGTTCGGCGATGGTCAGCAGCCGGCCCCGGTGGTCCGCGACCGCGTCGACCAGACGTCCTTCGACCGGCATCCTCAGGCCTCCAGGGTGAGCGCCTGCGAGGGACACAGCGCCACGGTGCCGCGGGCCAGCGCCTCCTCCTCCGCGCCGGTCACCGGAGCCCGGAGGAGGAGCACCGTCCCGTCGTCCGACTGGTCGAAACGGTCGGGGTCGGACAGCACGCACTGTCCCGCCCCCAGACACCGGTGGGTGTCGGCCGTTATGCGCATGTCTTCAGGTCCCTTCTGCAATGCCGTTGACCGCGGTGCGACCGCGATCCGCGGTCCTTTCACCAGGTGACGGGCAGTTCCCAGATGCCCTGCACGCCGCCCGGCTCCTTGAGCGGCAGCGCGCCCGCCGGCACGGCGAGGCGCAGCCCCGGCAGCCGGTGGAACAGGGTGGACAGGGCGATCTCCATCTCGGCGCGGGCGAGGTTCTGGCCGATGCACTGGTGCACGCCGTGGCCGAAGGAGATGTGGTGGCGCGCGCCGCGCGCCACGTCGAAGGCGTCCGCGCCCGGGAAGGCGTCGTCGTCCCGGTTGGCGGTCGAGATCACCACGATCACCCCGTCGCCCGCCCTGATCCGATGGCCGGCGAGCTCGGTGTCGACCGTGGCGAACCGGGCCACGCCGTCGGCGATGGCCATGTAGCGCAGCAGCTCCTCGACCGTCGTCGGCAGCAGGGCGGCGTCGGCCCGCAGCGCGGCCAGCTGCTCGGGGTGCTGCAGCAGGGTCAGTACCCCGAGCGCGATCGCGCTGGCGGTGGTCTCGTGCCCGGCGACGAGCAGCAGCAGCGCGATGTCGACCAGGTCGCGGTGCGAGAGGTGCCCGGGCACGAGCTGCTCGGCGATCAGCGTGTCCAGGAGGCCGTCGCCGGGCTCCTGTTCCTTGCGCCGGATCAACCCGTCCAGATAGGAGCTCAGCTGGGCGAAGGCGTCGGTGCTGTCCTCCAGGGTGGTCGTGCCGGTCACCACACGGCGCGACTGCTGCTCGAAGAAGGCGTGATCCGTGTACGGGACGCCGAGCAGCTCGCAGATGACGATGGACGGCACCGGCAGCGCGAAGTCCGGCACCAGGTCGGCCGTCGGGCCCTTGGCCTCGATCGCGTCGATCAGCTCGTCGACCAGCCGCTGGATTCCCGGCCTGAGCGCGTTCACCTTCTTCACTGTGAACGTGGAGAGCAGCATGCGCCGCTGCACCGTGTGCTCCGGCGGGTCCATGCCGATGAAGTTGCGGACCTTGCGGGCCGCCTCGAAGCGCGGCGCGGTGGCCGGGTAGTGCGGGTGGACGCGGTCGGAGGAGAAGGTGGCGGCGTCGAGCAGCACCTTGCGGGCCTCCTCGTGGCCGCTGACCGCCCACACGCGGCGGCCGTTGTACAGCTCGACGAGGGACACCGGCCCCTCGGCGCGGTAGCTGTCGTAGCCGGCCGGGGGCTGGAAGGGGCAGCTGCGGGCCTGGGGATAGGCGGGCGGGGCCGCGGCCGTCCCCGTCGTCCCGGTCGTCTCGGTCATTCCTTGGCCTCCAGGGTGGCGGTGTGCGGCACGGCCGCCGGAACGGGTGCGAGCGGTGCGGGCCGGGGCGAGCCGAGCAGCCGGACGAGCGGCGTCTCCACCCAGCGGAACAGGACGTACGCCAGTGCCAGGGAGACCAGCAGCGCCGCCGCCAGCAGGCCGGCTCCGGCGCCCGCGGGCAGGTCGTGACCGGCGATCAGCCATCGGTGGCCGTACGACACGACCAGGCCGTGCACCATGTAGAACGCGAAGGAGAGCTCCCCGAGCCGGACCAGGACCCGGCCGCGCAGCGGCGACGGCTCACCGCGCTCGTCTGCCAGCGCGGCGGCGGCCACCAGCGGGGTCAGCCACAGCGCGGCCGTGCCGGCGACCCCGTACAGATACGGGACCAGCGAGTTGACGACGTATCCGGCGACGGCGAGCAGCCCGGCCGGCAGCAGGCCGAACCGCGGCCAGGCCCCGGCGAGCACCAGACGGGCGGCGACCATGCCGAGGACGAACTCCAGGGCGCGGACCGGCGGGAAGAAGTAGACGAACCAGATCTGCTCGAAGGACAGCGTGCCGTCGTCGATGAACGGCAGCGGGGTCCCGGTGACGGCGTACTGTCCGACGACCGGAGCGAGCACCGTGAACGCGCCGAGTGCGGCGGCGAGCGGCCACAGCCGGGCGATCGGCACCCGGTCGAGCAGGCGCAGCAGGAACGGGAAGCTCAGGTAGAAGAACAGCTCCACCGACAGCGACCAGCTCACCGCGTTCATCGTGTTGGGCACGGTGATGTCGGGGAACCAGGCCTGGAGCAGGAAGAGATTGGCCAGCGTGCCCTTGGTGGTGAAGGGATCGGCGGCGATCAGCATCAGCACGGCCGCGAGCACGAAGGTCACCAGGTGGTTGGGGTAGATCTTGGCCAGCCGGCGGCGCCAGATCCGCGGCGCGGTGTCGTCGGCCCGCGCCGACCAGGTCAGCACGAAGCCGCTGAGCACGAAGAAGAAACTGACGCCGTAGAACCCGGCGTTGGCGAACGCGTCACCGAGCGCCTCGCCGCCGGACCCGGTGACGTACCTGGTCTGCCAGGTGGTGTGGAAGGCGAAGACGAGCAGCGCCGCGACGAACCTCAGTCCCGTGAGGGACGGGAGTCTCGACGTGCGCGGGGTGGCTGGTGGGCGAGGCATGGACGCTGACCTCCGGCTGGACGGGATGGGGCACGCGTAGGGGCTGTCCGACCCTGATCCGCCGGACAGCCCTACGCTGGCAGCGCCCTGTTGGCCGGATCTAAAGCCGCTCTTGTGCCGGACCGACCCCGCCGGCCGTGCCCGCCCCGCGGTCCGGCACGGCCCGCGCCCGCGTCGGCACCGCCGCCAGCAAGGTCTGGGTGTACGCGTGGGAGGGCGCCGCGAAGACCTGCTCCACCGGGCCGGACTCCACGATCCGGCCGTCCTTCATCACCATCACCCGTGCGCAGACCTCCCGGACCACCGCCAGGTCGTGCGAGATGAACAGCATCGCCAGACCGAGCGAGTCCTGCAGCTCCCGCAGCAGGTCCAGAACCTGCGCCTGCACGGACACGTCGAGAGCCGACACCGGCTCGTCGCACACCAGCAGCCGCGGCCCGGGAGCCAGGGCCCGGGCGATCGCCACCCGCTGCCGCTGCCCGCCGGACAGAGCCGACGGCCGTCGCGCCAGATGCTCCCCGGACAGCCCCACCTGTTCCAGCAGCTTCAGCGTCCGCGTCCGTCGTTCCGGGCGCCGCACGCCGGACGCGGCCAGCCCCTCGCCGACGATCCGCTCCACGCTCCAGCGCGGATCGAAGGCGCTGAGCGGATCCTGCGGCACCAGTTGCACGTCGCCGCGGCGGGGGCGCCGCTCCCGCTCGGGCGCCGCGCTCCACTCCCGGCCCGCCAGCAGTACGTCCCCGGCGTCGGGCACCGAGAGGCCCAGCACCAGCCGGGCAAGCGTGGACTTGCCGGACCCGGACTCGCCGACCAGGCCCAGCGACTCGCCGGGTCGCAGCGCGAACGATACGCCGGCCACGGCGGTGCGCCGGCCGCCGCGAGCCCCGGCGAACTCCTTCACCAGATCGCGGGCCACCAGCAGCGGTTCGCCCGCGGTGACGGCGGTGGGCGCGGGCCGTCGCCGGCTGCCCGGCACGGCCGCGAGGAGCGCCCGGGTGTAGGCATGCCGCGGCTGCTCCAGCACGTCCCGCACCGGGCCCGACTCGACGATCCGGCCGTCCTTCATCACCGCCACCCGGTCGGCCAGCGCCTCGACCACCGCCAGGTCGTGACTGATCAGCAGCAGCCCGGTGCCGCCCGCCTTCAACTCCCCGAGCAGAGCGAGGATCCGGGCCTGCACGGAGGCGTCCAGGGCGGTGGTCGGCTCGTCCGCGACGATCACGCCCGGGTCCGCGGCCAGGGCTGAGGCGATCAGCGCCCGCTGACGCAGCCCGCCGGACAACTGGTGGACGTGGCTCGCCGCGCGCTCGGCCGGCTCCGGTACCCCGACCCGCCGAAGCAGCTCCAGCACCCGCGGGCCGGCCTGCTGCCGGGGCACGAGACGGTGGGTCAGCAGCGGTTCGGCGATCTCCTTGCCCACCGGCCGCAGCGGGTCGAGCGCCACCAGCGCGTCCTGCGCCACCAGGCCGATCCGCCGACCCCGTATCCCGCGCCACTCGCGGTCGCCGAACTCCCGCGCGTCCTGCCCGAACAGCCGCAGTCGCGCCGCGCCCACCGAGGCGGTGGGCCCGGCAAGCCCGAGCAGGCTGCGGGCCAGGGCACTCTTGCCGGACCCGGACTCGCCGACCAGGGCCAGGCAGCGGCCGGCTGCCAGCTCGAGCGACGCGCCGCGCACGGCGTGCACCTGTCCGGGACCGCTGCCGAACCGGACGTCCAGCTCGGTCACCTCGATCAGCGGCCCGTCGTGCGCCGGAGCGTCCACCTCGGGCCGGTCCGGCGCGGCCGACGCGCGGACACCTGTCCGCCACGCCCTGGCGGTCCGTACGCCGGTCTCGCGTACACCGGTCATGAGAAGGCCCGCCCTTCGGCTCGGTTCTGCGCGTGGCGACCCACCACCGTGACCGCGAGGACCGTGCACAGCAGCAGCAGTCCGGGGAAGAGGGCGATCCACCACGCCTGATCCAGGAAGCCCTGGCCCTCGGTGAGCATCGCGCCCCACTCGGGGGTCGGCGGCTGTGCCCCGAGCCCCAGGTAACTCAGCGCCGAGCCGGTGGAGATGGCCGCGCCGAGGGTCACCGTGGCCAGCACCAGCAGCGGACCGAGCGTGTTCGGCAGCACGTGCCGGACCACGATCAGCGGGCGCGGCACGCCGAGGGCGACCGCCGATTCCACGTACCCGGAGCGGCGCACGACCAGGGCCTGCGCGCGCACCACCCGGGCGAACCCGGGGGCCGTACCGACGGCCACCGCGATCGTCGTCCCGACGACCCCCTTGCCGGCCACCAACACCACAAGGAGCGCGAGCAGCAGCCCGGGCAGGGCGAGCAGCGCGTCGGCCGTGCGCATCAGCAGCGCGTCCCCGATCCGCCCGGACAGAGCGGCGGCAAGCCCCCACACGACCGCGACCGCGACGCCCGCGCCGGTCGCGGCCGCGCCGATGGCCAGCGAGTAGCGTGTGCCGTGCACCACCCGGGCGTACACGTCCCGGCCCAGCTGGTCGGTGCCGAACCAGTGCGCGCCGTCCGGCGGGCGCAGCGCGTTCAGCGGATCGGTGTCGACGGCGCCGACCCCGGTGAACAGCCCCGGCGCGAGCGCCGCGAGCAGGATCAGGGCGAGCCCGGCCCCGGCCACCCACACGGACGGCCGGACGCCGCGGATCCCGGCGCTCATGCGGCCACCACCCCGGTGCCCTTCCGCAGCCGCGGATCCACCACCACGTACAGCACCTCCACCAGCGCGCCGATCACCACGAAGGCGACCGCCGACAGCGCCACCACGCCCTGGACCACCGGAAGGTCCCGGCCGCCGACCGCCTGCAGCGCGACCCGGCCGATGCCGGCGCGGGCGAACACGTTCTCCACCACCACGGCCCCTCCGAGCAGCGAGCCGGTGAACCAGCCCGCCAGCGTCAGCGCGGGCAGCGCGGCATGACGCAGCGCGTGCCGGGACCGTACGGCGGGCTCGTGCAGCCCGCGCGCCCGGGCGGTGAGCACGAAAGGCTGCTCCAGCGCGTCGAGGAGTCCCTCGCGCATCACCTGGGTGAGCACCGCCGTGATCGGCAGCGCCAGCGTCAGCACGGGCAGCACCAGCGAGCGGCCGTCTCCGCTGTCGGAGACCGGGAACCAGCCCAGCCGGAACGAGAACACCGTCAGCAGCATGATCCCCAGCCAGAACGACGGGGTGGACACCACCACCAGCTCGACGAACGCCGACACCCGGCGGGGCCAGCGGGCCCGCCCGGTGGTCAGCAGGGTCACCGCGACCGACAGCACCAGCGCCACCACCGTGGCGTACAGCGCCAGTTCGAGCGTCGGCCCGAGCTGGTCCGCCAGCACCCGGGTCACCGGCTGCTGGAGCTGGTACGAATCGCCCAGGTCGCCGGTGGCGAGCCGGCCGACGTGCTTCGCGTACTGGACGACGAGCGGCTCGTCGAGCCCGTAGCGGTGCCGCAGCTCCTCCCGCTGCCCGGCGTCGAGCAGCGCGTGGGAGCCGACCACCGCGTCGACCGGGTCGCCCGGCACGAGTTGCAGCACCACGAAGGCCAGCGTGGCGGCGCCCCACACGACCAGGGCGGCCGCGCCCAGCCGGGCGGCGAGGTACCGGACGACCCCCGGCATCAGCGGGCCTCGACCCAGGCGCCGTAGAACTCCGGCCAGCCCGAGATCGACTGGCGCAGCCCGTGCACCTTCTTGTTCACGGCCACCGTGGACTGCTCGACGTAGGCGGGCACCACCGCGGCCTGGTCCAGCGTCCAGCGCTGCACCTTGGCGTAGAGCGCGGCGCGCTTCTCGCCGTCCGGCGCGGCCTGGGCCTCCTTGAGCCAGCCGTCGACCTGCGGGTCGGCGACGCGGGCGAAGTTGTGCCCGCCGCCCGCGGAGGTCTCGGTGGACAGGAAGAAGTGGCTCAGAATGTCGCCGTCGGCGCGCGCCCAGGACGTCTCGACCACGTCGTACCGGCCGGAGTCCAGCCGGCCGGAGACCTCGGCCGCGTCGGTGGAGGCGGGCAGGTCCAGCTTGATGCCGGCCTTCTTCAGGTCGCCCTGCACCGCCTGCGAGAACAGGCTGGCCTTGCCGTAGACGGGCGCGACGACGGTGAGCACCTTGCCGCCCTTGGTGCGGTAACCCTCGGCGTTCCGCCCCGTCCAGCCCGCCTCGTCGAGCAGCTTCGCGGCCTGCTGCGGATCGTGCGGCCAGCTCTTCTCCAGCGAGGCGTCGTAGCTGTCCGGGGTGGTGGGGGAGAGGATGCTCCAGGCCCGGGCGCCGGTGCCCTGGAAGACCGAGCCGACCACCGCGTCGAGGTCGATGGCGAGCTTGAACGCCCGGCGGACCCGGACGTCGGAGAAGAGCGGACCGCGGGTGTTGAGGTAGAAGGCGTCGACCGCGCCGGGCACGGCCTTGGTGGTCAGGGAAAGCCGGGAGTCGCGCTTGACCACGCCTGCCTGCTGCGGCGGGACCGCGCCGGCCGCCTCGACCTGACCGGACGTCAGGGCGCCGACCCGGGTGGCGTCCTCGGTGATGAAGCGCAGTGTGAAGGAGTCCAGCCGGGCCGGGCCGGTGTGGCCCGCGCCCTCGGGGGCCCAGGCGTAGCCGGCGTTCCTGGTGTAGCCGCGCTGCTGGCCGCGCGTGTACGCGCCGGCCTTGAAGGGGCCGCTGCCCACCGAGGCGTTGCCGGCGCAGAGCTTGTCGGCGCCGGACGCGAGCGAGGCGGGCGCCGCGATGCCCAGGTAGGTCGTGCTGGCGGCCTGGAGGAACGGGGCGTAGGGGCGGCTGAAGCGCACCTCGACCTCGGTCGGGCTCTTCACCGTGGCGCCCGAGTACGGGCCGAGCAGCCCCGCCGCGTACTGCGACTGGGTCTTCTTGTCGGTGATGTGGTCGAGGTTGGCCTTGACGGCCGCCGCGTCCAGTTTGCTGCCGTCGTGGAAGGTGACGTCGTCGCGGAGGGTGAAGGTGTACGACGTGCCGTTCCCGCCGACCTTCCAGGACTTCGCCAGCCAGGGCTTCAGCTCGCCCTCGGGGGTCTGGTAGACCAGCGAGTCGAAGACCGGCCGCTGGACGAACGCGGTGACGTCCTGCGCGCTGGTGTGCGGGTCCCAGCAGTCCGGCTCGCTGTCCGTGGCGTAGACGAGCTTCCCGCCGTTCACCGGCTTGGCGTCGGCTGCCGGAACGGCGCCCCCGCCCGCGGAGCAGGCGGGGACGGCGGCGAGGACGAGGGCGGACAACAGGACGGCTCTGGGGGCCGGACGGCGCGAGTGCATGACGTTCTCCGTGCGATCGACGAGTGCGGGGCCGGGGCCACTGTCGCGGCCGGGGCTAAAGCCGGACTGAACCCTCGTCGGCGCCCGGGACGGGTACCCGCGTGCCGGCGGCCGCCCGTGCCAGCAGTTCGAAGGAGCGCAGCCGCTCCTCCTGGCCGTGCACCACCGTCAGGGCCATCACCTCGTCCGCGCCCGTACGCGCGAGCAGATCGGCGAGCTTGTCCCGGACCGTGTCCGGCGAACCGACCAGCTGGGGTTCGAGGAGCTCGTCGAGGAAGGCCCGCTCGGCGCCGCCGTACGTGTGCGCGGCGGCCGTGCGGGCGGACGGGAAGGCGTCGAAGCGCCGGACCGTCCGCATCCTTATCTTGCCGAGCAGGTAGGGCGAGGCGACCGTGCGGGCGTCCCGATCGGTGTCGGCGACGGTGGCCAGGACCGACACGAGGGTGCGCGGCCGGTCCAGGTGGGCAGAGGGCCGGAACGCCTCGCGGTAGCGCTCCAGGGCGAAGGCCGTGGCGTGCGGGTTGATCTGGTGGGCGAACGCGTACGGCAGGCCGAGCGTGCCCGCGGCCGCGGCGCTGGCCGGGCTGGAGCCGAGCACCCACAGCTCGGGACGGCCGTCGGCGGCCGGCACTGCGGTGATGCCGGAGGCGGAGTTGGCGGGGGCGAAGTAGCCGTTCAGCTCGGCGATCTGGAGCAGGAAGTCGTCCTCGCCCCGCTCCGGCGAGCGGCGCAGGGCGCGCGCGGTGACCGGGTCGGTGCCGGGGGCACGGCCCAGGCCCAGGTCGACGCGGCCGGTGTGCAGGGCCTCCAGGGTGCCGAACTGCTCGGCGACCACCAGCGGGGCGTGGTTGGGCAGCAGCACGCCGCCGGAGCCGACCCGCAGGGTGCTGGTGGCGGCGGCCAGCCGACCGATGAGGACAGCGGGCGCGGAGGTGGCCAGGCTGGGGGTGTTGTGGTGTTCGGCGACCCAGTAGCGGTGGTAGCCGAGGGACTCGAGACGCGGGGCGAGCGCCACGGTGTCGCGCAGGGCGGCGGTGGCGGAGCCGTCCTCGAATACCGGGACGACATCGAGCACGGAGAGCGGGACCGGGGCGTGGCCGGCGGTGGTCATGGGGTCCTCCTCGGGGAGGTGGTGACAGGACGGGGTACGGGACCGGCCGGGCGCCGCGACGGGGGTGGCACGGCGCCCGGCCGGAGTCGGGCGACGCCGGGGCCAGGGGCTGTCCGGCGGATAAGGCGCTGGGTCGGTCGGCGACTGGCACCGGCCGGGGCCGGGGCCTGTGTGTCGGACGAGGCTGGATCGACGACGCGGTGTGGCGGCCGGGGCCGGGGCCTGTGTCTCGGATGAGGCTGGATAGGTGACGAGAGTTCTCGGATGAGGCTGGATAGGTGACGGGTGTGGTGGCCGGGGCCGGGGCCTGACTTGGGGTCAGGCCGGTCGGCGACGGGCGTGGCCGGGGGCCAGGGCCTGTGTGTCGGATCAGGCCGGGTCGGCGACAGGTGTGGCCGGGGCGTCGGCCGTCGTGTCGGCCGGGGTCTCGGGGGCGCGCTGCGGCCGGCCCGGCAGCAGCAGTCCGGCGAGGAAGACGACCACGGCGGCCGCCACCGGCCACCAGAAGGCGTCGCCGAAGCTCTCGGTCGTCGGGGCGGCGTGCGCGCCGCCGCCCTGCAGGATCAGCGCGACGACGGCGATGCCGAGCGAGGCGCCGATCTGGTTCAGGATGAACACCGCGCCCGTCGCCCCGGCGACGGCCTCGCCGGGCACCGTCCGGTACACCGAGCTCATCGTCGGCGCGCCGACCAGGCCCATGCCGAATCCGGCGGCGAGCTGGGCGGCGGTGAGCAGCACCTGGGAGCTGTCGGCCCCGGAACCGGTGAAGACCAGCGCGCCCGCGCCGATCAGCAGGGCACCGGTCGGGACGAGGACGCGTGCGCCGAACCGGTCGGCCAGGTTGCCGGCCAGCGGCATGCCGATGAGGGTGCCGAGGCCGAGCGGCGCGAGCAGCAGCCCGGACTCCAGGACGGAGTTCCCGTGCACCTGCTGGTAGTACAGCGGAAGCAGGAACAGCAGCGAGAACAGGCCGCCGCCGAGCAGGAACATGGTGGTGACGCTGGCGGTGAATCCCTTGCCGGCGAAGAGCCGCAGGTCGAGCAGCGGGGTCTTGTCGGTGCGCAGGGCGTGCACGGCGTACGCGGCGAACAGCGCCACACCCACGGCGAGTCCGACGACGACGCGGGTGCTGCCGAAGCCGTGCGCGCCGGCCTGGGAGAGCGCGTACACCAGCGCGGCGAAACCGGGGGAGAGCAGGAACACGCCGAGGGCGTCGAGCGGGACCGGGTCGCCGCTCGGCGGCGGGTCGGCGGGCAGCACCTTGATCGCCAGGACGATGGCGGCGAGCGCGAACGGGATGTTCACCAGGAACAGCCACTCCCAGGACAGGTTGTCCAGGAGCAGACCGCCGACGATCGGGCCGACGACCGGGCCGAGGGTGATCGGCACGGAGATCAGGCCCATCACCCGGCCGATGCGCTCGGGACCGGCCGCGCCCGCGACCACGGTCATCATGATCGGGTCGATCATGCCGCCGCCGAGGCCCTGCAGGACCCGGAACGCGATCAGCGACTCGGCGTTCCAGGCGAAGGCCGCCAGCGTCGAGCCGATCAGGAAGACCGTGAGCCCGAGCAGCCACATGCGCTTGGCGCCGAAGCGGACCAGCGCCCAGCCTGCCAGCGGGATGGCCAGGGCGACCGCCAGCAGATAGCCGGTGGTGACCCATTCGATGGTGGCCAGCGTGACCGTGAACTCGCTGCTCAGGGTGGAGATTCCGACGTTGACGATCGTCGCGTCGAGGTAGGACATCATCCCGCCGAGCACCATCACGCCCAGCAGCGTGAGCAGCCCGGAATCGAGCCGGGCGGGCCCGCCCTCCGCCGTCTTCGTTGCAGACACGGCAACTCCTTTGAACCGTAGTGCCTATCAATTTGAACTGGGTAGTTAAATTTTGTGGCTGTGACGGTAGCATGGGCGCATGAGCGTTGGCGAGACCCCGAAGACGAGGACGGCCCCGGCGGACCGGGGCCGGATGGACAAGCGGCGGGCCATCGTGGAGGCGGCCCTGCGGGTCTTCGCACGCGTCGGCTACAGCCAGGCGAGCCTGGACCTGATCGCCACCGAGGCGGGGGTCGCGAAGCCCACGATCTACAACCACCTCGGCTCGAAGGAGAACCTCTTCCGGCATGTGATGACCGAGACCGCGGCCCGCTCCAACGCGAAGACCCTCGAGGTCCTGGACTCCTTCCCGACCGATCCCGGCGGGCTGCGCCCCGGCCTGGAGGACGTCGCCCACAAGCTCGTGGACTGCTACTGCGACGAGCAGTCGGAATCGGTCCGCCGGCTGCTGTACGCCGAGGCGCTCCGTTTCCCCGACCTCTTCGACGAGGTCCGCGCCAGTGGCCCCAACCAGTTCACCGACGCGCTGGCCGGCCGGCTCGCCCGGCTCGCCAACGCCGGACATCTGCGGATCGAGGACCCCGAGCGGGCCGCCAACCAGTTCATCGCCCTCGTCTACGAGGAGCTGCCGGGCCTGAGCGCGCTGGGCACCCGGCCGCTCGACCCCGAGCAGGTCCGGCGCATCGTCACCGCCGGTGTGGACACCTTCCTGCGCGCCTTCGCGGCCCCCGACCGGACCGCCGAGGGCTCCGGGACCGGACCGGCCGTCAGCGGCTGATCCGCTCGAACTCGCCCCGGAAGAACAGCAGCGGCTCCCCGTCCTGCGACGCGTCGAGGCGGAGCACCCGGGCGACCACGATCACATGGTCGCCCGCCCGATGCTCCGCCTCGATCGCGCACTCGAGCCAGGCCAGCGCCCCGTCAAGGACCGGGGCCCCGCCGGGGGACGCCGACCACGGCAGCCCCGCGAACTTGTCGCCGCCGCGCACCGCGAGCCGCGTCGCCGCCTCCCGCTGACCGGCCCCCAGGATGGAGATCCCGAACTGGCCGGCCGCCCGGATCCGCGGCCAGCTGGAGCTCGTGTGCGCGACGCAGAAGGAGACCAGCGGCGGGTCCAGGGACACCGAACAGAACGAGTTCGCGGCCAGCCCGGCCCGCTCGCCGGTCCGCGGGTCCCGCGCGGCGACCGCGACCACCCCGGTCGCGAACCGCCCCAGCACACTGCGCAGACATCGCTCACCGGACGGCACGGCCGTCGCCCCACTCACGCCCGCCCCCCTCACGCTCGCCCCACCGCTCACACCCGTCCCGCTCGCGGCCGCCCCGCCCATGCCCGCCCCGCTCACGCCCGCACCGCCGTGCGCGCCCGCGCCGGCGGCGCGTAGCGCAGCCGGGCGAACTCCCGGGTCAGCGCGATCCGTTCCTCGCGGTATCCGCCGCGCATCCGCAGCACCGACAGCAGCGTCCACAGCCGGGTCTGTGCGAAGAACCGTGGCGAACCGTGCACGTCGTCGTGCTCGAGGAGCCGCACCGAGCGCACCCGTTCGCGGAGCAGCCGCGCGTCCCCGGGCGGGATGATCTCGTCGCGCAGGCTGGTCACGTGAGCCACCGGGATGCGCAGCGCCGCCAGCTCCTCCGGCCCCAGCGCCCGGTCCGCGAGCAGCCCGTAGACCTCCCCGGGCGTGCTGCCCGCCAGGTGCGCGAGCGTGTCGGTGGTGACACGCGGCACCCCGCGCTGCCACCGGGCATCGGTGAAGAAGTCGTGCAGCGGCGTCCCGGCGCCGACCACGCCCCGGATCCGCTCGTCGGACAGGGCCGCCCGCAGGGCCAGATGACCGCTGAAGCTGAGCGCCAGCGCGTAGGTCCGCGCGGTGTCCGCCCGCCCCTCGACCGCGTCCAGGAGGCCGGAGAACATCCGGTGCGCGTCCGCGTCGTACGGCAGGGTGTTCTCGCCGACCTCGGGCATCTCGGTGACCAGTCCGGCGAAGCCCAGTCGGTCGAGCTGGAGCAGCACCGGGGCCCACTGCTCCTTGACCGACACGATACCCCCGGTCATCACCAGCAGCGGCCGGGGAGCCTCGGCGTCCAGGCCCACGGTCCAGCACCGCACGCGCCCCCCGGCCAGTTCGACGTCCAGCCGGCTGATCGCCGGGAATCCGGCCGCCCACTCGGCGAAGGACGCCGTACAGCGCTCCAGCGCCGTGGCCCGGGCCGCGCCGTCCACGAAGGGGAAGCGCGCCATGTTGTAGTGCACCGACGCCTCGAGCGGCTTGCCGGCGTCCGCCAGCCGGGCCGCCTCCGCGCTCCACTCGCGCACCCAGGAGCCGGGGGTGCCGTCCTCATCGTGCCGGATCCGGTCCAGCAGCGGATCGTACGTCTCGGGTGGCAGCCCCTGCGAACGGGTGTGCGCCACCACGAAGTTCTTCAGCTCGGCGATGTCGTTCATACGCTCTCCAGCGCCTCCTTCACCTCGGTCAGCACGTCGGCCGCCTCGGCGCCGTCGATGGCCCGGTGGTCGAACGCCAGGCTCAGCCGCAGCACCGGAGCGATCACGACCTGCCCGTCCCGGACGACCGGCCGGTCCAGGATCCGGCCCACCCCGAAGGTGGTGGTCGTACCGCCGACCGAGTGGAACGAGTCCACCGCCCGGTGCCCGAGCGAGGTCACCGAGAACGTTCCGGTCAGGTGCGGTCGCAGCGCCAGCGATCCGGCGGCCTTGCGGAACGTCCGCCGGCCCTCCGCCCAGGGCAGCCGGTGCAGCCTGCGGATGCCCTCGAAGTCCGCCAGTTCCTCCGGGTCCCCGTCCCGCACCCGGTCGATGTGCTTCTGGACGGTGGACAGTTCGGCGTCCTGGAGGTCAGGTACGACGGTCCCGAGGACCACCCGGCGGCCCTCCAGGGTCCGGTCCAGGGCGAGCTTGCCGTTGACGAACGGGTAGTGCGCGACGCGTGGCCGGCGCGGGCCGCCCTGGATCGCCGCGTTCGCGTCCGGGTGCGCGGCAAGGACCCGGCCGGCGGCCCGCAGTACGTACGCGGAGACCGCGTAGCGCACGCCCTCGCGCTCCGCCGCTGCGGCCCGGTGCGCCAGCACCCGGCTCATGTCCACCTCGGTGTCCAGGAAGACCGGCGCGAAGTCGCGCACGGCCTCCAGGAAGAACAGCGTGTGCCGGCGCTGCCGGGGCAGCGGCCCGCCCTCATCGGGCACCCGCGAGGCTTCCTCGTCGGTCACGGCCCCACCGCCAGCCGGTACAGCGCGTCCAGGCTCTCCGCCTCCAGTGCGTCGGCCAGCGACAGGGACCGCCCGGTCTCCCGTTCCAGGGCCGTGCACAGCGCCAGCAGGTGCACCGAGTCCCAGGACTCGACGGCGTCGAAGCCGCGATCGAGGTCCTCGGCGGTCACGGACAGGGCGAGCTCGTCCTGCAGCAGCAGGACGAAGTCCTCCACGGTCTTCACGGGGTACTTCCCTTCGGGGGCGCGGCGTCGAACCGGGCCGTGAGTCGGATGTGGTCCGCGGGTTCCGGAAGCGGGTCCAGGCCGTGCCGGAACGCCGCCGCGTCCGGGTGGGTGTCGACCTCGGCGAAGCCGGCGCGCGGATAGAAGTCGGCGACCTTGCCGTTCTTCGCGGTCCGCCGGTAGGCCGCGAGCACCTGCCCGGCACCGCTCTCCCGGGCCTCGCGAAGCACCGCCGCCAGCACCGTCGTCTCGATGCCGCGGGAGAACACCCGGCAGCTCAACAGGAAGTTGTCGATGTGCACGGTGTCGCCGTCGCGGCGCAGCAGCACCGCGCCGACCAGCCCGTTGTCCCCGAACCGGTCGGACGACGAGACGGCGAGCACCGAGGCGGCCGGATCCTCCGCGAGCGCCTGCACCTCGGCGGGCTGGAGCCGGCCGGTGGTGAGATTGAACTGATTGGTGCGCAAGGTCAGTTGGGACACCCGGCCGTACTGCTCGGGGGCCGCCGGAGCCAGCGTCACGGAGACTTCCAGCTCGCGCAGGTAGCCCTCCAGCGAGTCGAAGCCGTCCAGGAAGTCCTGCCGGGCCTGCTCCTGCCGGTAGCGGACCGGCCGCGCGACGTCCTCGGCGGTCAGCTCCCGCACGTCGAACCAGCCCTCGGCGAGCAGCCGCGGCACATGCAGCGCCGGCTCCTCGTCGACCTGCACCACGGCCACCCCGGGCAGCTCCCGGCGCACCAGGCCGCACTCGAAGGAGCTGTCGTCGACGAACACGACGCTGTCCACGCCCACGTTGAGCTCGCGGGCCAGCTCGGTCAGGTTGTCGTGCTTGGGGGCCCAGTTGGCCCGGATACGGACGAAGTCCTCCTCGCGCAGGGCAAGACCGGGATGCTCACGGAGCGTCTTGACCACCGGCTCCTGGTCGTTCTTGCTGACGGCCGCGAGCAGCACGCCCTGCGAGCCGAGCTGCGCGGCCACCCGCTGGAAGCGGCGGAACGCCTCGCCGCGGTAGCTCCCCTCCGTCTCGATGCCCTCGGGCCCGACCTCGCCGAGCACCCCGCCCCACACCGTGTTGTCGAGGTCCAGCGCCAGCACCTTCTTGCCGCCGCCGGCCGACTGCCGGGCCAGCTGGCCGACCTCGCGGGCGTAGCCGGCGAGCAGCGGTTCCGACAGATGCGCCTTCGCGTACACGCTCTGGCGCACGTCCCGCGCCGGCACGCCCTCGGCGAGCAGCGGATCGAGGTCGACCGTCACCACCCCGGGCCGCTCCTCGGCCAGCCGCAGCAGCCGGACGTTCGCCTCCCGCCACAGCGCGCCCAGCCGGGCCCGGGCCCGGCGGTCGATCAACTGCGCGGTCAACTCCCGCTGCAGCGGCAGGGTGTTGAGTACCAGAGTGCCGCCCGGGGCGGCGTCCGCGAAGACCGCGGCGGCCCGTTCGACCAGGGCCAGCTTCTCGTCCAGCACCCGCTCCACGTCCGTGACCCGCCACGGCGCCGGGAGCTCGTCGGCGACCACCGCCGGATCCAGCACGCACAGCGCGAACGCCGGCCCGGCCGCGTACAGGGAGCTGTCCGGGTCGACGAGGTCGAAGACCCAGCTGTCGAAGTCGGAGAGCCGTATCCGCGCCAGCAGTCCGTGCCGGGCGAACTCGGCGGTCAGCGAGGGGACGAGGGCCGACAGGGTGCCGTGCCCGGTCACCGTCACCAGCGGCGCCGGCACCGCCGGATGGGCGGCGAGCACGGTCTCGGGATCGAGCCGGGCGAGCAGCCGGCCGGAGCGGACCAGCTCCTCCTCCGGCAGGTGGGCCAGCAGCGCCGCGACGTCCGGATAGCGTTCGGCGAGCAGGCCCGCCCGGTGCAGGTCGCTCAGGGACTCCACCATCTCAGTTCCCCTCCAGAGCGAAACCGGACTTGATCCACTTGCTGGACTCGATGGAGATGCCGACCGCCCGCCTCCCCGGCCCGAGCCGGCCGGCGAGGGCCCGCTCCAGCTGGAGGAAGACGATCGCGTTGCCGCTGTTGCCGGCCTCGTCCACGACGGAGACGTCCTCGGCGGTCGGCAGCGCCAGCCGCTTGGAGATCAGGCTCGTCATCCGGCCGGACAACTGCGGCGGCAGCAGCAAGTCCACGTCGTGCGGCTGCCAGCCGGCTCCGGCCAGCAGTTCCGTCAGCACCTCCTCGGCGAGCGCGGGTACGTGTTCCTCGATGGCCTTGTAGTCCTCCGTCGCGGCCGGCCGGTCCGGATCCCGGTCCCGGTCGGCCGGACCGAACCACTCCAGGACCGCCCCGGGCTCCCGGCCCAGGCCGACCAGGCGGGTGAACAGCGCCCGCACCCGGGCCGAGCCGGGACCCGGCTCGACGCCGAGGACGGCGGCCCCGGCCGCGTCGCCGAACAGCACGTAGTTGACCAGCTCGGAGGGCGCGGTCTTCTTCAGGTCCACCGTCACGTCGTAGAACCGGGCGATCACGTCCCCGCCGAGCACCAGCACCCGGCGGCCGTCGCCGCTCAGCAGGATCTGCCGGGCCACGTCGAGCGCCTGTACGGCCCCGGAGCAGCCGGACTGCAGCTGGAAGGAACGGACCTGGTCGATGCCCAGCCGGTCCGCGACGATGTTCACCGTGGCCGGCATCAGCCGGTCCGGGGTGGCCGTGCCCAGCACCACCGCGTCCACGTCCGAGGCCGTCAGGCCGGCCGCGTCCAGTGCGCGCCGGCCCGCCCGCTCGGCCAGGTCGGCCAGCGAACTCGTGATCCGCCCGGACTCCAGATCCAGCGCCAGATGGCGGGATCTGGTGCCGATGAACGCCTCGACCCACTGCTCCCACAGCGGATCCATGCCGAACCGCCGGGCCAGCGCGGCGTTGTCCACGGCGGGTCCCGGCAGCGCGGACGCCGCCGAGAGGATGTGTACGTCCCGACCGGTCATCAGTGCCTACTCGCCTTCTCCTCGTGTTCTCTCCCGGTACCTGCCGCGGGCTCAGTCGGACAGCAGGATCCGGGCCTCGGCGGACGCCCGGACGCCGGTCATCCGCCAGGTGCGGAAGCCGGTCAGGCCCGCGTAGCGGCCGCCCGTCCCGGTGGCCGGGTAGTACACCCACTCGCTGGTGCGCACGTCGTTGAAGTCGGCCCAGCCCTCGGCGTGGATCGTGCCGTCGTCGAGGGTGATGTCCTCGGTGTAGTAGGTCAGCAGGCCGCCGTCGCCCGGGCGCACGTACTCGATCCGGAACGAGCCGTGCGAAGTGCCGATCAGCTTGCCCGACTCGTCGAACAGCTCGTCGTCGAAGGTGCCGGTCTGCCCGACCTGCGGATCCGCGACCTCCACGTCGTCGACCACCTTGACGACGATCTCCTTGGGCACGCGGATCACGATCTGGTCTGCCATGGTGCGGTTCCTCTCGGTAGGGGGTGGAGCGGGTGTCGTGGAGGGTCAGAGCGTCGGGGACGGCAGCGCCCCGGCGATCAGCGGCGGCCGGTCCGGAGCAGCGCCGGGCCCGGTGAAGGCGTCGGCGTGCGTGGCCGTCCCCGTCGCGTCGCCGGGGAACGGGGAGAAGCCGTCCGTGGTCGGGAAGAAGCCGCTCGGCGACGGGAAGAACACGTCCGTCGCGGACTCGCCGGTCCGGGTCAGCACCGCCCAGAAGCTGCCGCGCGTCCAGGTCCCGGTGTTGAGCGGGTCGTTGTCGGCGAAGGTGTACGGCGCGTACTGCCGACCGGTCGGATCGGGCTGGGTGAAGCGGCCCCAGAACCCGTTGTAGAGGTGGTGGTCGAGGACGTGTGCGCTGCGCAGCAGCTGGTACGCGCCCCGGTAGCGGAACGGATTGGCGGCCGCCGCCGCACCGGTCGCCGTGACCGCCCCGTGCGGGGTGTACCGGTACCGGGCGGCGAGCCCGCCCTGCTCGTCGAGGAGCGCCAGCACCGAGCCCTGATGGTCCGTCACGGCCCAGTACCGCCGCCCGTCCGCGGTGAGGACGGCGAGCAGGGCGCCGTCCGGAGTGCGGACGAAGTCCGTGGGCGTCCCGTCGTCGGCGACCCGCACCACGCCCAGATGGCTGTGGGTCAGGACGTGGGTGACGGTGCGTCCGTCGACCGTGGTCTCGGTGATCCGCCGCGGTGTCTCGTGACCGAGCCCGTCGTAGGTGATGTCCACCACCCGCTGTCCGCCGAACACCCCCGTCAGCGTCTGTCCGGTGGGGCTGTACGCGAAGGAGCCGGTGGGGTTCTCCTCCTCGGTGAAGTTGCCCGCCCCGTCGTACGCGAACGTGGTCTCCCCGAACCGGGTCACCTGGCCGGCGGAGTTGAGGGTGAACCGCACCTCGCCCAGGCGCACCAGGTGGTTCGCCTCGTCGTACGCGTACTCCACCTCGCCCGCCCGCACCAGGCGCCCCAGCGTGTCGTAGCCGTAGCCGGTGAACTCCCCGTCGACCACGGTGTGCCGCAGGGCGCCGGTGTCCGCGCCGCCGCCCGTGCTGTACCCGTACTCCACGGCGAGCAGGACGTTTCCGGCGGTGTCGCGCACCGTCAGCGAGGTGGGCCTACCCGAGGCGTCGCGGCCGATCTCCTGGACGGCCGGGCCGAAGTCCACCGAGGTCAGCCGGCCTGCCGCGTCATGGGTCAGCACGGCGGTGTCGCCCGCCGGGCTGGTGACGGAGGCCGGCCGGCCGGCCGCGTCGTGCGCGTAGCGGGTCGTGCCGCCGGGCGTGGTCAGCGAGACCGGCAGGCCCTCGGCGTCGTACCCGGCGCGGATCTCCTCCGTGCCTTGGCCGTCGGTCCGGACGGCCCTGCTCAGCCGCGACCCGCCCGCGGTGCGGACCCAGTCGAAGGCGTACGACCAGCCGGGACCGGACTTGCGGACCGGCCGGCCCAGACCGTCGCGGCTCAGCGCGAGCAGCGTCTCCCCACTGTCCTCGTCGCTGACGCCGGCCGGGCGACCCAGGGCGTCGTGGAGCCGCCCGAGAGTGCGGCCGTCGCCGGAGGTCACGGCCGTGATCCGGGACAGCGCGTCGTGGCGGAAAGCGGTGCCGCCCAGCGGCTCGGGCGGTACGACGTGCGTAAGGTTGCCCGCGGCGTCGTGGCGGAAGGCGGTGGTGGCCCCGTTGCCGTCGGTGAACTCCGTGATCCTGCCGTGCCCGGGGTGGTACGTCCGGGAGTCCAGCGGCGCAGCGCGGCCCGCGACCCGGGTGCGCACCACCCGGCCCGCGGCGTCCCGTTCGAGCAGCAGCTCGTGCCCGGCCGGGCTCCGCAGCGTGCTGGGCAGACCGGGGTGGGCGGGATCGCCGTACGCCGCCGAGAACTCCCCGGACGTCGGCAGCCGCAGCGCGACAGGCCGGCCCTGGTCGTCGTAGCGGCGCAGCAGCGTGCCGCCGGCCGCGTCGGTCGAGCGGGTGGGCCGGCCCGCACCGTCCCACTCCTGGCGTGCGGTACGGCCCAGCGCGTCGGTCACCGCGGTCGGCCGCCCGGCCGTGTCGAAGGCGTATACGGTCCGCCCCCCGGTCGGGCCGGTCACGGTGGTGCGCCCCCGGGCGTATCCGAAGCCGATCCCCACCGGGCCGTCCGGGCCGGTCCAGCCCACCCGGGCGACCCGGCCGTCACCGGTGTGGGCGAGCTCCACGGGGCCGTCGTGCGGCGGCGTGATCCGGGTCAGGCGGCCCGCGTCGTCCCAGTCGTACTCGGTGACGGCGCCGCCCGCGTCCTCGTCGCGGATCAGCCGGCCGACCGCGTCGTAGCCGAACGCGGCGACCTGGGCGCCCGAGGGATCGAGCAGCTTGGTGAACCGGCCCTCGCCGTCCCGGTGCAGCGTGGTCACCCGGCCCTGGGAGTCGGTGAAGCCCAGGGGGTCGTCGCCGGTCCCGGCGGTCGCGCCGCCGGCCGAGACGGACCAGCCAGGCCCGAACCCCTCATCGGCGGTGGAACCGCCGCGGAACTCGCGGATCAACCGCAGATGGCGGCCGGTCCCGGCGATCACCAGGTCGAGCCGGCGCAGCACCGGCTGCCCGGATGCCAGGTCGACGAGCAGTTCCGTCCGGTCCCCGATCGGCACGCGGCGTACGGCGCGGTCGGCGACGGGCTCCCCAAGCGTGGGCACGGGCGACTCCTCAGGCGGGTGTCCGGAGAGCCGGCACGGCAGGACGCCGCCCGGCGGGAGTCAGGCTCACGCCGGGCTCTAAAGCTCGCCTAAGGCCGTGCCGGGCGATCGCCCCGGCCCCCCGGTTCGACACCATGAACCTTCTGTTACAGGCGACTTGACCGCGAGAACCGTCTCCTAGGCTGTGTCCGGAAACGATTTCGATTCCGGGCCGCCGCTGGGAAGGAGACGCACCGTGACCACCATCGCCGCCGTCGGAAACCCCCCGCTCACCACGGTCCGCACCACCGAACTCGCCTGTCTGACAAGGATCCTGGACGCCGCGCGGGACGGACGGTCCGCAGTGGCCGAGATCGCCGCGGACCCGGGCAGCGGCAAGTCCCGGCTACTCACCGCCCTGACCCGGCAGGCCGAGCGCCGTGGCGTCCGGGTACTGCGCAGCCGCTGCGCGGAGGCCGAAGCGGGCGTCGCCCACGGCCCCTTCGTCCATGCCTTCTCCACCTGGCAGGACCAGGACGCCACCGGCGCGGCCACGCCGCCGACGGCCGCGCTGCTGAGCCTGCTCGCACAGGGGCCGGGACCCGACGCCCGCCGCGGGGCCGGGGGCCGCTGCCACTACTACGCCGAGGCGCGCCGGCTGATCGGCGCCTGCCTGACCGCCGCCCCCGGCGGGCTGCTGCTCATCCTCGACGACTACCACTGGGCGGACCCGGGCACCGCCGAACTCCTCGGCACCCTGATCCACTGGCCCGTCCCCGGTGGCCTGGCCGTCGCGGTCGCCCACCGCCCCCGCCAAATCCCCGCCGCCGTCCGCGCACCCCTGCACGAGGGCGTCGAGCAGGGGCTCGTCGACCTCGTCGACCTGCCCGCCCTCGACCTCGCGCAGAGCGCCGCCGTGCTGCGCACCACGCCCGACGCCCCCGGCCTCGCGCGGCTGCGGGAACGCGCCGGGGGAGTCCCGCTGTACCTGCTCGCCCTCGCCGAGGAGGAGCAGCAAGCCACCGGAGCCGGGCCGGTTCCCGCGGCCAGCGGGTTCGCCGTGCACCTGCACGCCGAGCTCGAACCGCTCGACGAGACCTCCCTGACCGTCGTCCGGGCGGCGGCCGTCCTCGGCGACACCTTCACCGTCGACACCGTGGCCGAGGTCGCCGCGGTGAGCCGGGCCCGCGGCTGCGCGATCCTGGGCGAACTACGCCGCCGCGACCTGGTGCGGCCCACCAACCAGCCCGGACTCCTGACCCTCCGTCACCCCCTACTGCGCCAGGTCCTGTACGAGGCGACCGACGCCTGCTGGCGGGCGGGCGCGCACGGCCGGGCCCTGACGTGCCTGCGCGCGCTGGGCGCCCCCGCCACCGAACTGGCCCCGCACATCGAGCGGGCCGGCTCCGGGATCGGCGACGCCGACCGGCGCGACCTCGGCACGGCCGCGCGCTTCGCCCTCCACCTGAGCCGGCCGGCCGCCGCCGCGCACTGGCTGACGGTCGCGATCCGGCTCGACCGCGCCGCGCACGCCGCGGACGGTGGAGGCGGAAGCGGTCACGAGGACGCGAGCGACAACGCACCGGCCGCCGCGGAGGCCGACGAACCCGTCACCGAGGAGCTGTGGCGATCGGTGGTCCAGCACCTGGCCGCGGCCGGCGACGCGGACCGGGTCGTCCGGCTGGTCCGGGAGATCCTCGCAGGCCCCGCCGCCCGGACCGGCGCGGACCGGCCCGGCATCGTGGCCTACCTGTCCGCCGTCCTCGCCGCCCTCGGCCGGGACGAGGACGCCCAGGGCCTGATCGCCGCGGAACTCTCCGCCGAACCCGGCCCGGCCCCGGAGGCGGCGGCCCAGCTCCAGCTGCGCCGGCACGTCTCCAAGGTGCTGGCCGGACAGGTGCCCGCCCGCGCCGACGTCGAGCGGCTGGTCCGCCTCACGGCGGGCGCGGGTCCGGTCGCCGAGGCCGGCGCGCTCACGCTGCGCGGACTGTGCGCGGTCGTCGCCGGCGACACGTGCGCCGCCGAATGGGCGCTGGTGGCCGCCGCCCAGACCATCGACGAACTGGACGACAGCGGCCCGGCCGACGAGCCGGAGAGCACCCTGCTGCTCCTGCTGAGCTGGGCCGAGGCCCTCATGGGCTGGTACGGGCCGGCGCACGGCCACGCGGAGCGCGCGCTGTCCGCCGTACGGGCCAGGGGCGACGCCCATCTGCTCGCGCCGCTCCTGGACACCCTCGGCTACGTCCACTACCAGTCCGGCCGTATGCCGGACGCGCTGACGGCGGCGCAGGAGTGCCGTGACGTGGCCAAGGCGGCCGGCCGCAGCGACCACGTCGGCCTCTCGGACGCCATCACCGAGGCGGCCTGGGCGCAGCTGGGCCGCCGCAACCCCTCGGCGCGGCTCACCCGTCCGGTGGGCGGGGACCCGCTGGAATCCCCGCGGACCCCGCTCAACGCACTGCTCCAGGCCGAGGCCCACCTCGCGGCCGGCGACGGCGAGGCCGCGTTCGCGCTGCTGCTGCCGCGCCGGGAGGCCTGGCGGGTCTCCGAACCGGTCGCGGTGCTCGCCGCCCGCGGCTACGAGCTGCTCGCGGCAGCCGCCGTCACGGCGGGTCTCGAGACGGTCGGGATGTCCGCGGAGGTCGTCGAGGAGTGGGCGGCGCACTCGGCGGACGCGGCCGCCGCCGTGGGGATCGCCGAGCAGCGCGGGCATGCGCTGATGGCCCGCGGCCACGCCCTGCTGAGCAGACGGCAGAACGCCGAGGCGGCCCGGGTGTACGCGGAGGCCGTCGACCTGCTCGGGGCGGAGAGCCCGGCCGGGGCCCGGGCACGGGAGCTGGCGCGGGAGCTCGACCGGCCCGCCCGCGCCGCCTCCGCGCGCGAGGCGGACACGGGACCGGAGGGCGCGTTCGCGGACCTCACGCTGCGGGAGAAGGAGGTCGCGGCGCTTGCCGGGGAGGGCTGCAAGACCAAGGAGATCGCCCTGCGGCTGACGGTGAGCCCGCGCACCGTCGATGCCCATCTGACCCGGATCTACAGCAAGTTGGGGGTGAACTCGCGGGCCGAGCTGGCCCGGCTGATGGCGCTGGCCGGCTGAGGGAGTGCGATCGCGGTCGCCAGTAGGCCGTGCCGTGCCGCCCAGCGGCCGTGGAAGGCGCGCAGCTCCCGCCCGTCGACGAGCGGGCCGGGTACCAGCAGGTCGGCCCGGAAGGTCCCGCGCCAGGGGTCGAGCCGGAGGTCGGCCTCGTGGAAGTCGAGGAGCCGCGCGGTCAGCGGGAACCACGCCTTGTACACGGCCTCCTTGGCGCTGAACAGGAGCCGGTCCCAGTGGATGTGCGGGCGCAGCGCGGCGAGTTCGCGGACCCGGTCCCGCTCGCGCGGCAGCGAGACGGTGTCGAGCATGCCGCGCGGCAGCGGCTCGTCGGGCTCCGCGTCCACACCGAGGGCCGCGGCCTCGTGGGAGCGGGCCACCACGGCCGCGCGGTAGCCCCGGCAGTGGGTCATGCTGCCCACCACGCCGTCCGGCCAGCCCGGCGCCCCGCGCTCGCCGGGAAGCAACGGCCGGTAGGGTACGCCGAGTTCGCCCAGGGCGCGGGCGGCGCAGTGGCGCACGGAGGTGAACTCGCGGCGTCGTGACGGGACCGCTCGCGCGATCACCGCCTCCTCGGCCGGGTGCAGCCGGGCATCGGGCGGATCGCCGTACACCTCGGCGGACGAGGCCCAGGACGGCAGCAGGTCGCGTATCACGCTCGCTCCTTGGGAAGGTCGGGGCGGCCGGCCAGGATCAGCCGGGGGCCGGGCGGACGGTCGCCGCGGCGGCGCCACTCGCGCGGGTAGCCCACCGACACCTCCTCGAACCGGACGCCGTCGTGCCAGGTCGTCCGGGGGATGTGCAGATGGCCGTAGACCACTGCCGTGGCACGGAACCGCAGGTGCCAGTCGGCCGTCGCCTCGGTCCCGCACCACAGTGCGAAGTCGGGATGGCGCAGCACCCGGGTCGGTTCGCGGACCAGGGGGAAGTGGTTCACCAGCACGGTGCGGACGTCGGGCCCGAGGGCGGAGAGACGCTTCTCGGTCTCGGCAAGCCGGGCCCGGCACCACGCGGCCGCGTCCGGGTACGGCTCCGGGTGGATCAGGCTCTCGTCGGCGCACACCACACCGTGCTCGGCGGCCAGGTCCAGGGCCTCCCGGGCGGTCCGCACGCCGGGCTGCCGGAACGAGTAGTCGTACAGCAGGAACAGCGGGACCACGGTCACCGGACCGCCGGGCCCCTGCCACACCGGGTACGGGTCCTCCGGCGTGACGACCCCGAGCGCGCGGCAGGTGTCGACCAGGCGCTCGTAGCGGGCCACGCCGCGCAGGGTCGACGGATCACGCGGATGCGACCACAGCTCGTGGTTGCCGGGCGCCCAGACGACCTTGGCGAACCGCCGGCTGAGCAGCCGCAGGGCGGCCTCGACGTCGGACAGGATCTCGCCCACGTCCCCGGCCAGCAGCAGCCAGTCGTCCTCGTGCCGGGGCCGCAGGGCGTCGAGGGCGGCGCCGTTCTCTCCGTAGGCCACGTGCAGATCGCTGAGGGCCAGCAGACTGCCGCTCATGCGCGCAGTGGCAGCGGGCCGGCGACCAGGCCGGTGACCACGTCGGCGACGTCGGCCAGGTGGTCGGTGAGGAAGAAGTGCCCGCCGGTGAAGACCCGCAGGGCGAACGGGCCGGTGGTGTGCGCGCCCCAGGCGGCGACCTCGTCCGGCGCCGCCTCGGTGTCGCGGTCCCCGGTGAGCCCGACCACGGGGCAGGACAGCGGGGGACCGGGGGTCGGGACGTATCCGGCCAGTGCCCCGTAGTCGGCACGCAGCACCGGCAGGACCAGCTCACGCATCTCCGGGTCGTCGAGCAGACCGGGGCCGGTGCCGCCCAGGGCGCGCACCTTCGCCAGCAGGGCCCGGTCGTCGCCGAGCCGGTCCGCTCCGGTCCGGTGCCGGGAGGGCGCCGGACGACCGGAGACCAGCAGGGCGGCCGGGCCCCCGCCAGGGGCCCGTGCGAGACGGACGGCCACCTCGTACGCGAGCGACGCCCCCATGCTGTGCCCCAGGAACAGCCGGGGGCGGGCGCCCGGCGGGGACAGCACGGCCGCGATCCGGTCGGCCAGGAGATGGAGATCGCCGACCGGCTCCTCGCGGTGCCGCTCCTGACGCCCCGGGTACTGCACGGCCACCACCTCGACGGCCGGCGTCAGCAGCCGGGACAGGGCGAACCAGTAGGCCGCCGAGCCGCCCGCGTGCGGGAAGCACACCAGTTCGGCCGAGGCGTCGGGGGACGGATGGAACCGCCGCAGCCAGGTGTCCTCTTCCTGCCGGGCCATCGTCAGCCCGCCATCGGAAGGTCGAGGAGCCGGTCGGAGGTCAGGATCGCCTGGTGCAGACGGCGCAGCGACCGGCAGGGCTCCAGGCCCAGTTCGGAGCGCAGGACCTGCTGCGCCGAGCGGTACACGCGCAGCGCCTCGGCCTGCCGGTCCGAGCGGTAGAGCACGAGCATCAGCTGCCGGTAGAAGGACTCGCGCAGCGGGTACTGGGCGATCAGCCCGGTCAGCAGACTGATCACCTCCCGGTGCCGGCCGAGCGCGGTACGCGCCTCGACCGACAACTCCAGGCAGTCCAGCCGCTCCTCCTCCACCCAGGTGGTGAAGGCGGACAGCGCCGGGCCCTCGGCGGTCCCGTCCAGGACGGGACCGCGGACGAGCAGCAGCGCGCCCTCGAAGGCCTCGAGGGCCGCCTCGTACCGGCCCGCGTGCTGGTGGGCCCGTCCGGTGCGCATCAGTTCCTGGAAGTCGTCGACGTCGTAGCTCGCGCCGTCCAGGTGCAGGACGTACCCGGACGGCTTGGTGACGATGGCCCGGCCTTCGCGGTCCCCCGCGGCGACGAGGAACTTGCGCAACTGGGACAGGTAGACGTGGACGGCGGCCGAGGCCCGCCGGGGCGGCGCGGTGCTCCAGAGCTCGGCGACGAGCTGCTCCTTGGTGGTGACGCGCCCGGCGGTGACGAGCAGGGTGGCCAGCGTCATCTCCATCTTGGGAGCACTCAGGGAGTGATGGGCGCCGGCGTCGTCCGAGACGAGTAGTGGACCCAGTAGTTCATAGCGCATTGATACCCCCGAGTCGTGGCGTGAACAGGCTTGCGTATGCCTGGGCTTCACTCTCCGTGGCCGGGGTGTGTCCACGCATCGGGGAAAGTACGTACGTAGGGCGAATGGCCGAAAACGCGCGCCACGCAGCGGCGGTCCCGAGAGCCCCGACGTCCGCTCCGAACTGCCGCTTTGGAACGGCTTTGGCGGTGTGCCGCAAGCTCCGCCCATGCCGCCGTACGTGTCGCGCTGTCTGAAAGCGCTGGGCAACCTGCTGATCGCCGCAGGCCAGTTGTGGATCCCCCCGCCACCGCCCCCGCCGCTGGACGACCCGCCGCCCGGCCACCCCGAGCGCCTTGCCGGCGCCGTCCCCCTGACCGACCTCGAGCGCAGCCTCCGCGAGGAACTGCCCGGCTGGCCGTGAAGGGGGCGGCCACGCGAACGTGACCACCGAGATGGCGACTTCTTGACATGGAGTGAGGGATTCCGCATCGCGGAGGGTACGACGGGCAGAACTACCGCAGACGGAAGACCACCTCCGACGCGAGGAGCGACGATGCCGACCTGGGCCCCGGTCGAGGAGCCGGTTTTCACCGCGGACTTCGGCTCACGAGAACAGTGGATCGCGGGCCGCAGCTGGGCCTATCCCGACGGCGGACCGGTCAATCCGGCGGACAACAAACTGGACCACCTGGTGGAGGATCCCGCCTACTCCCGCTCCGGGGTCTTCCGCGCGACGCGCCGCCCGGACGGACTCTGGGACACCGGACTGCTCACCACGGAGGGGAGTCCGCAGGGATTCGAGCTGCGCGCCGGAGACGTACTGGAGGCAAGGGTGCGCCTCCCCGAGGAGACGGGAGCCTGGCCGGCGATCTGGACCTGGCGCGACGGTGGGCAGGAGGTCGACGTCTTCGAGTACCACCCCGACAACCCCGATCTGCTGGAGCTGTCCAACCATGTGCGCGGCACCCACCTCTACCACCGCTCCGCCGCGGTGCGGCCCGGTGGGTGGATCCGGCTGCGGACCGAGTTCGGAGCCCGCTCCGTGGTGTGGTGGCTCGACGACGTCGAGGTCTTCGCGGACGGCCGCGGCGTGGGCCGCAGCTGGCACGCCCATCTGATCGTCAACCTGTCCGTGTGCGCGGGGCGGTATCACCCCGCGCCGCCCGACGACACCACCGAGATGTCCTACGAGGTACGCGACCTGCGGGTCTTCCGGCCGGCGGGCGGGTGAGTGCGGTCCGGCCGAGGTTCGTCGGGCGGGTCGCGCATGTCGGGGTGGCGCGGGGCGGGCCGATGATGGCTTCATGTCGGTCGCGGTGCGTTCACGCTGCCGCGCTTCTCGTACCACCCCGTAGGCGCAGAGGTGATCTCTGATGGTGACAGACCGGTACGGCAATCCACTGCACGAGTGCACTTCGGAGACAGCCGCACATCTGGACCGCGGAGTCGAGGCCCTGCTCCACTTCAGCCCCGAGGTGGAGCAGGCCGTCGACGACGCTCTCCTCAGTGGACCGACCTCGCCCGTCGCCCAGTCCTTCGCCGTCTATCTGGGGATGCTGGGGACGGAACCGGGCGAGGCCGTCACCGCACGGCAGCGGTTCGACCGGTACGCGGCCGGCGTCGACGTCTCCGCCCTGCCCGTGCGGGAGCGCCTGCACCTGGCCGCCGCCGAGGCATGGCTGGCAGGAGATCTGCGGCGGGCCGGCCGGCTGTTGGAGGAGTTGTCACTGGTGTGCCCGACCGACGCGCTCGCCCTGTCCGTCGGGCACCAGCTGGACTTCTTCACCGGCGACGCCGTGCGTCTGCGGGACCGCATCGGTGGAGCCCTCTCGGCCTGGGACGCCGACGACCCCCATCGAGGTCTGGTGCTGGGCATGTACGCGTTCGGATTGGAGGAGTCGGGCCACTACCGCCAGGCCGAGGAGGCGGGGCTCGCCGCGGTCGAGCAGAACCCTCGCGACGTCTGGGCCATCCACGCCGTGGTCCACACGTACGAGATGCAGGGACGTGTCTCCGAAGGCATCGGCTACCTCGATGCGCGCCGTGAGGACTGGGCGCGAGGCAACTACCTCAACGTCCACAACTGGTGGCACTACGCCCTGTACGCGCTGGAGGCCGGAGACACGCGTTCCGCCTTGAGCGTGTACGACGCCGCCCTGCACAACGACGCGTCGGCCGGAGTGGCCATGGAGCTGCTGGACGCCGCGGCGCTGTTGTGGCGGATCCGACTCGCGGGTGCGGATGCCGGCGCCCGCTGGGAGGCGCTGGCCGATGCGTGGGCCTCGCGGGCCGATCCTCCCTTCTACGCGTTCAACGACGTGCATGCCGTCATGTCGTACGTCGGGGCCGGGCGGTTCGGGGAGGCGACGCGGCTCATCGCCGACCGACGGCGGTGGCTGGCCCAGGAGGGGTCGGACACCCTCACCAACCGTCGGATGACCGCGGACATCGGCCTGCCCGCGTGTGAGGCGCTGGTGGCGCACGCGCAAGGGAAGCACTCCACCGTCGTGGATCTGCTGTGGCCGCTGCGCCGTAGGCTGCACGAGTTCGGAGGCAGTCATGCGCAGCGCGACGCCCTCCAGAAGACCCTTCTCGACTCCGCTCTCGGCTCCGGACGGCACGAACTGGCCCGTGCGCTGATCAGCGAACGGATCGGACTTCGGCCCGACAGCTCGTACAACTGGTCGGCTCGAGCTCGCCTCGCCGATGGCCTGGGCGACGCGGCCGTGGCGGCCGTCGCTCGCGATCAGGCGAGGGGTGCGGCGGCGGCAGCGGCCCAAATCCTCCGGCCGCTCTCCGACGCCGGGCCGCCGTCCGACGTGTGACCCGCGGCGGGGTCGTACGCGCCGCCAGGCCGCCCGGCGGGGGCGGGCCGTCAGGTCCGCCACCGGCCGCCGCCTCCCGAGGTCAGCAGTCGTTCACGACCGGCCGACCCTCGATGCGGTCCGCCAGCCAGTCGACGGTCGCCGGAGCGGCGGCGTAGAAGGTGGCGATGTGGGTGGGCACCAGATAGGTGTCCCAGTCGACGGACGTGCCGAGTCCGCACAGCCGGTCCTTGAGCTCGGTGCCCGCCCGGTACGGGATCACGTCGTCAAGGCGCGAGTGGTACAGCCGCACCGGCACCGCCGGACGGTGCTGCCCGGCCCGCTGCTCGGTGAGCCGGCCGCGCCAGTCGGCCCGCGCGAACGGGTCCTCGGTGGTCAGCCGGTCCCAGCTGTGCATCCCGTACTTGGCGGCGATCTCCATGGTGCAGTCGTCGGCGATGTCGGCCAGGAGTTCGCGGCCGTGGTCGGTGAGCAGCTCCTCCAGCGGGAGTTCCGGGTACGCGTGCTTCAGGCCGACCGCGGCGGTCAGACCGAAGCCGAACGCGGGGCTGCCGTCCACCCCCTGCGCGACCAGCAGCAGGTCCGCGGCGGGCGCGCCGACGGAGGCGCCACGCAGATTCAACTCCGGTGCGTACGTGGGCTGCAGCTCGGCCGCCCAGCTCGCCGCCTGGCCACCCTGCGAATAGCCGGCGATGACGACGGGGGCGTCGGACGCGATCCCCGCCCCGGGCAGCCGCTTGGCGGCACGCACCGAGTCGAGCACGGCCTGGCCCTCGGCCCGCCCGTTGACGTAGCTGTGCCCGCCGGGGGTACCGAGCCCCTGGTAGTCGGTGACGACCACGGCCCAGCCGCGCGCGAGCATCGACTTGATGACGACGCTCTCGTACTGGGTGCCGTCGGCCAGCGCCCGTGAGGGGGCGCACCTGTCGCCCAGGCCATGGGTGCCGATGGCGTGGGCGACCACCGGTCGTGGGCCCGGGCCGGCGTACGGGGCCTCGGGGACGAGCACGGTGCCGGAGACGGCGATCCGGCGCCCGTCGGCGTCGGCGGAGCCGTAGAGCACCTGCCAGGAGTGGACGCGCTGGTCGATCAGGCCGGTCGGCTCGATCCGGAACTCGGCGGTCCGGGACTGGATCACCTCGCCCGGCTGGACGGTGAGTTCACCGGACGGTGGGGTGTAGAAGGCGTCTGCCAGATCGCCGCTCTCCACGGCGGCGGCGGGTGTGGCCGCCGTCGGGATCAGCGTGGCCAGCAGCGCGGCGAATGTGGGCACGGCGGTGCGCAGGAATCTCATGATTGTCCCTGGTGGGTGCGGGTGAGGAGGCTGTGCACCGATGATCGACGGGATGTGCGCGCCTGGTGATGGAGCGTGGGACAGAATGTGAAGCCCCATCATGTGAGCGACGACAATGACAAATGGCGTTCGACAATGCCGTACAGATGGTTAAGATGCGGCCATGCCCGACAGTCCCGTCACCACCCCTCCGACGGGTCGACGAATCGGCTTGCTGGCCACCGCTCTGAACGAGCGGCTGACCGAGCTGAGCGAACGCGCCGTCGACCGGATCCTCGCCCCCTCCGGCACCGTCGCCTACCGCAGGCTGGTCCCGGTCGAGGAGCTGAGGGGCTCCTGCCGCGCCCATCTGACCTTCACACTGGGCACCCTGACGGGCCGTCATGGCGCCGCCCCGGCCACCGCCACCGCGCTCCGCCGGGCGGGCCAGGGCGTCCCGCTTCCCGCCGTGATCGCCGCCTACCACGCGGGCGGGCGGATGCTGCTGGAGGAGCTGACCGCCGAGGCGCGCGACGCCGGTCACGGCGGCCTTGAGGCGCTGCCGGACGGGGCGGCCCGCCTGCTCGGGCTGATCGAGACGGGCGCCAACGAGATCACCGCCGCGTACCAGCACGCGACGTCGACCGCCGCGGACCAGGCCGGTTCCCCGGCTCTCGCCGAACTGTTCGAGGGCACCGCCCGCACCACGGAGGCGCTCTGGCGGGTGGCGGACGCCCTGCGCCTGCCGTACGACGGCCTGTTCGTGGTGCTGGTCGCCGATCCGCCGCCCGGGCCGGCGCCCGAGATCGGCAATCGGCTCGCCGCCCACGGCATCGCCTCCGCCTGGAGCCGCACCGCCGGCCTGCTGGCCGGGGTGGTCTCGGTCCGCGACCAGCGCACCCTGGAGCGGCTGTTGATCGTGCTCCGGCGGTCGGCCACCCTTCGTTACGGGGTGAGCCCGCCGTTCGCCAACCTCGCCGAGAGCGCCACCGGTCTGCGGCTGGCGCGGCTCGCCCTGGCCACCGCCGACCCGGCCGGCCCGCCGGTCGCCAGCTTCGACGACGGCCCACTCGCCGGGCTGGTGGTGCACTCCCCGGACGTGGCCGCCCGGATGGCCCGCTCGGTCCTCGGCACGCTCCTCGATCTCCCCGCCGAGCAGCGCACCGTGCTGATCGGCACGCTCAACGCCTGGTACGCGGCCTCCGGTTCCATGGAGGAGGCCGCGCAAGCGCTGCACTGTCACGCCAACACCGTCCGCCAACGACTGCGGCGGATCCACCGGCTCACCGGACGCGACGTCACCGATCCGGTCAACACGGCCGAGTTGTACGCCGCGCTCCAGGCCGTCCGGGCGCTGCCCCCCTCGGTCCTGCGCTGACCGGCGCCCCAGGCGCCCGCGTCACTTCACCGAACCTGCCATCACCCCCTGCACGAAGTGACGCTGGAAGGCGAAGAAGACCACCACCGGCACGATCAGGGAGAGGAAGGCGCCCGGCGCGAGCACGTCGATGTTGCTGCCGAACTGCCGTACCTGAGACTGCAGTTCCACCGTCAGCGGCTGCGAGGAGCTGTCGGCGAAGAGCAGCGCCACCAGCATGTCGTTCCACACCCAGAGGAACTGGAAGATGGCCAGGCTGGCGATCGCCGGGCGGCCCACCGGCAGCACCAGCTGGGTGAATATCCGCCATTCGCCGCCCCCGTCCATCCGCGCCGCCTCCAGCATCTCGCGCGGGATGTCGGCGAAGTAGTTGCGCAGCAGGAACACGGCGAACGGCAGCCCGTAGGCGACGTGGAAGAGCACCACGCCCGGGATCGTGCCGAACAGCCCCAGCTGCCCGAACAGCTTCGCGACCGGTAGCAGACCCACCTGCACCGGCACCACAAGGAGCGCCACCACACCCAGGAAGATCCAGTCCCGGCCGGGGAACTCCAGCCAGGCGAAGGCGTATCCGGCGAGCGCCGCGACGACCACGACCAGGACCGTCGTCGGCACCGAGATCAGCACCGTGTTCCAGAAGGCCCGGGTAATGCCCGCGTTGCCCAGCAAGGCGGTGTAGTTGTCCAGGGACAGCTGTCCGGGACCCGTCAGCGCCGTCCACCAGCCGCTCGCCGCGTTGTCGCTCGCCGAGCGCAGCGAGGACAGCAGCAGCCCGGCGACCGGGGTCACCCAGATCAGGCCGACCACGGCCAGGAACGCCTGGACCAGGCCGTTGCCCAGCCAGCGGCGCAGCCGGCCGCCCGGCATCGTCGCGGTCGCACTCATGACTGACTCCTGCGGAAGCGGCGGACGTTGAACACCATCGCGGGGATCACCAGCAGCAGGAGCAGCACACCGAGCGCACTGCCGAGCCCCTGGTCGTTGCCGCCGCCGAAGGACACCAGCCACATCTGGGTGGCCAGCACGGTGGCGTCCTCCTGCACGGGCCCCGGCGCGATGATGTAGATCAGGTCGAAGACCTTCATCACATTGATCACCAGCGTCACGAAGACGACGGTCAGCACGGGTGCGAGCAGGGGCACGGTGATCCGGCGGAAGACCTGCCACTCGTTCGCCCCGTCCATCCGCGCAGCTTCCAGCGCGTCGCGTGGCAGGGAGGACAGCCCGGCGCAGATGAGCACCATCGCGAAGCCCGTCCAGATCCACAGGTACGCGCCGATGATCGCGGGCGTGACCAGGGCGGGGCCGAGCCAGGAGACACCCTCGTACGGCGGCGCGAAGTTCTCCGCGGGCAGCCGGACCGTGTAGGCGCCGGCCTGGAGGCCGGTGAAGCGGAACGATCCGTCGGCCGCCGTGGTCGCGGTGGCGACCGTCTTCCCGTCGCGCACCGCCTCCACCGTCATGCCGGGCAGGCCTCGCTCCGCGGGGTCGATCACGCCCGGCCGCCCCCCGCCACCGGGCGTGAAGTCCAGGTACACGGCGCCCGCCACGTCCTTCGGACCTGCCGTGCCGGCGGCCGCCGGCTTCGCGCCGGCGGGGAGCTCCTTGGGCGGTACGCCGACGAGGCCGAGGGCGACGCTCTGCCCCGGGGAGACCGCGTCGGCCGTCCCGTACGAGCCGTCCGGCCGATTGTCGAGCCCCTGACCCTCGCGGACCCGGGCCGTCGGGTACGAAGAGGAGTCCTGGAAGGCATCGTGCACGCCGACCACCGCCGCGTTCAGCACGCCCTTGTCCGGGTCCTCCTCGTACGCGAGGCGGAAGATGATGCCCGCCGCGAGGAACGAGACGGCCATCGGCATGAAGAGCAGCAGCTTGAAGGCGGTCGCCCAGCGGACCTTCTCCACCAGTACCGCGAGGATCAGCCCCAGGCCGGTGAGCAGTGTCGGTGCGACGACCACCCAGATGGCGCTGTTGCGGATGGCGGTCAGGGTGGCCGGGTCGCGGAACATCTCCGTGTAGTTGTCCCCGCCGACGAACCGGGTGCCGGACGCGTCGAAGAAGCTGCGGCCCACGGAGAACAGCACCGGGTAGACGACCAGTGCGCCGAGCAGCAGCAGCGCCGGCAGTACGAAGGCCACGGCGATGATCCGCCGGCGTCGCCGGGCCCGGTCCCGCGGGCTGCTGTCCCGCCGGGCGCCCTTCGCGGCGTCGACCCGGGGTGGTGGGGGAGCGGTGGCTGTGGTCATGACGGCCGCCTCAGCCCTTGTACGCCTTGGCCGCCGCGCCCTCCAGCGCCGCGGCCGTGGCGGCCGGGTTCGACGGGTCGCGCAGGAAGTCCTGGAGGATCTTCCACTCGCCCACGCCCTTGGTGCCGCCGAACGCCGCCGGAGCCTGGTCCGACATGTCGAAGCGCACCGAATCCCCGGCGTCGATCAGCGACTTGGCGGTCTCGCGCAGCGTGTCGTCGCCGTAGGAGGCGAGGTCGAGCTTCTTGTTCGGCGACAGGAAGCCGCCCGCCCCGGCCCACACGGCCGCGGCCTCAGGCGTCGCGAGGTACTCCAGGAACGCCGTCGCGGCCTCCTGGTTCTTGCCGTCCTTCAGGACGACGGCCGCGTCACCGCCGCTGACCACCGGCGCCTTGCCGCCCGCGACCGCCGGGAACGGGAAGAAGGTGGCGTCCTCGCCGATCTTCTTGCCGAACTGGTCCTTGGCGACGCCGGCGACGAAGTCGCCCTCGTACACCATCCCGGCCTCGGGCTTCGGGCCGAAGACCTTCTCGACGGAGCCGGGGAAGTCGGTGCCCAGTGCGCCCTTCTGACCGCCCGCGATCAGCTTCTTGTCGGAGAAGAGCGATCCGAGTGTGGTCAGCGCCTTCACCACGGTCGGGTCGGTCCACTTGATCTCGTGCTTGGCGAGCTGGTCGTACTTCTCGGGGCCGGCCTGGGAGAGGTAGATGTTCTCGAACCAGTCGGTGAGGGTCCAGCCGTCCTCGCCGGCGACCGCGAAGGCCGGCAGGCCCGAGTCGGATATCGCCTGCCCGCTCCTGAGCATCTCCTCGTACGTCTTCGGCGGCTTCACGCCCGCCTGGTCGAACGCCTCCGGGCTGTACCAGACGGTCGACTTGTGGGCGGCCTTGAAGTACAGGCCGTACAGGGTGCCGTCGACGGAGCCGTAGTTCTTCCACACCGGCGCGTAGTTGGCGTCGACGGACTTCTTCGCGGTCTCCGACAGCGGCTTGAGCCAGTTCTGCCGGGCGAACTGCTGGAGCACGCCGACCTGGGGGACCATCACCACGTCGGGGGCGTTGCCGCCCTCGATCTTGCTGCCGACGACGGTGGAGACATTGTCGCCGGTGGACACGAACCGGGTCTTGGCGCCGGTCTTCTCGGTGAAGGCGTCCAGCACCTTCTGGAAGTTCTTCTGTTCGGCGCCCGACCAGACCCCCGCCACATCGAGGGTCTGGCCGGACAGCGCCTTGTCGCCGCCGCCGGCGCTCACCGGGCCGCCGCCGCAGGCGGTGGCGCCGAGCGCCAGGGTGAGCACGGAGCAGCAGGCCATCGTCATCCGTCGCATGGTCATCGCAGTCCCTCCAGGGTGGTGTCGTCACTGATCCACCAGGCGGCGGTGGACCCGGGCAGTGCGCCGGTCGGGCACGGTCCGCTGGACAGCAGCGGGGCGCCGGAGACCGGGGCGGGCACCGGAGCGGTGCCGAAATTGACGGCGCAGACGAGTCCGTCGCCGCGCAGGAAGGCCAGCACGCCGGGCGGCGCGTCCAGCCAGCGCAAGGTGCCCTCGCCCAGCTGCGGCAGTCCGTGCCGCAGCTGCAGGCCCTCGCGGTACAGGTGCCAGAACGAGCGGGTGTCGGCCAGCGCCCGGTCCGTGGCGTGCTCGGCGAACCAACCGGGCTGCGGCAGCCACGGCTTGGCGCTCTCCGCCCCGGTGCTGAAGCCGAACGGGGAGGCGTGCCCCGACCACGGCAGCGGCACGCGGCAGCCGTCGCGGATCCGGGCCCGGCTGCCGGTGCGCCGGAATATCGGGTCCGTGAGCACCTCGTCCGGCAGGTCCACGACCTCCGGCAGGCCCAGCTCCTCGCCCTGGTAGATGTACGCGGCGCCGGGCAGGGCCAGCATCAGCAGGGCGGCGGCGCGCGCCCGGGCGGCCCCGAGCCCGCTGCCCTCAGTGCCGGACTCGCCGTACCGGGTCACCGTGCGCACCTGGTCGTGGTTGTTGAGCACCCAGGTCACGGTGGAGCCGGTGCCGGCGATGTCGCGCATCGCCTCGTCGATCACCTTCCGGAAGGCGTCGGCGTCCCAGGGCGCGCCCAGCAGGTCGAAGAAGAACGCCTGGTGCAGCTCGTCGGGGCGGACGTACTCGGCGTGCTCGCGGGCGGTCGGCACCGACACCTCACCGACAAGGAGCCGCTCGCGCCCGTCCCGGGCCGTGTACTCCTCGCACACCGAGCGCCAGTGGCGCCACACGTCGTGCACCTCGGGCTGGTTCCAGGCGAGCGGGTTGACCGAGTCGCGGGTGCGGGCGTCGGCCTCCGGGTCGGGAGAGTCCGGCAGGTCGGGGTGCTTGAACAGTCCGGCCGCCACATCGATGCGGAAGCCGTCGACACCCCGGTCCAGCCAGAAGCGCAGGGCGTGGTCGAAGTGGGCACCGACCTCGGGGTTGCGCCAGTTCAGGTCCGGCTGCTCGGGGGTGAACATGTGCAGGTACCACTGGCCGGGGGTGCCGTCCGGCTCGGTGACCCGGCTCCAGGCCGGGCCGCCGAACATGGCGTGCCAGTTGTTGGGCGGTACGTCGCCGTCGGGGCCGCGGCCCTCGGCGAAGTGGAAGCGGGCGCGGGCCTCGCTGCCGGGGCCGGCGGCCAGGGCCTCGCGGAACCAGGCGTGCTCGCTGGAGCAGTGGTTGGGGACGATGTCCAGCAGCACCTTGATGCCCAGCCGGTGGGCGTCGGCGACCAGCAGGCCGAATTCGGCGAGGTCGCCGAAGACGGGGTCCACGTCGCAGTAGTCGGCGACGTCGTAGCCGTGGTCGTGCTGCGGCGACGGGTAGAAGGGGCTCAGCCAGATGCCGTCGACCCCGAGCTTCTTGAGGTACGGCAGGCCGGCCCGGACACCGGCGAGGTCGCCGATCCCGTCGCCGGTGCTGTCCAGGAAGCTGCGGACGTACACCTGGTAGATCACCGCGTCGCGCCACCAGTGACGGTGGCTTGGGGCTGTGAGCATCACCCGTTGACCTGTATTTCTGCGTGAAGGGGTGCGCGCCACCCAGAGCGGGTAGCTGTTATGCATGCATGTTAAGTAGGCGTGACGAGAGGGTGTCAACGAAGCTGCCGAAAATCGGCGCCGGTTGGGGTGGAATGTCACGGTTTATGGCAGCCGTCAGGACATGCCGGTCCGCATGCTGATACCTAACAGGTAAGTAGGATCCTCAGAGGTGAAAGAGTGATGACAGAGCAGTCAGCGACGACGGGCGATGGCCGCGAGCTCGTCCGCGAGCCGGCGCACGGCCGCCTCGGGCGTCTGGTGCTGCGCCATCGCGTCATGCGCCACGGCCTGCACGGCGAGGCTCACCTGCTCGTAGTGCGGGCTCTTGGGGCGCGGCGCGGCCGCGAGCACGCTCGCCCGCAGCGTGGGCAGATACGGGAATCGGGCCACGAGCGCCGGATCCTCGTACAGCGCGGCCCGCACCGGTGGCAGGGCGCCCTCGCTCAGGACGCGGCGCTGCACGCGCTCGCTCGTGAGGTACGCGATCAGGTCGCGCGCCGACTCGGGGTGCCGGGCATGGCTGCTCACGGCCAGATTGGAGCCGCCCAGCACGCTCGCGCCCGGCCCGCCGGGGCCCGGCAGAGGCACGGCGCCGAACTTCCCCGCGACCTTCGACTGCGCGCCGGAGGCACCGGCGTACGCGTACGGCCAGTTGCGCAGGAAGAGCAGCCGGCCGTCCTGGAACGCCTGCCGGGACTCCTCCTCCTTGTACGTCAGGGCTTCCTTCGGTATCCAGCCGTCCCGCACACCACGGGCGAGGAATCCCAGCCCTTCGCGGGCGGCCGCCGAGTCGACCGTGACCCGTTCGCCCTCGTCGCCGAGGATCGTCCCGCCCGCCGAGTACACCGCCTCGGCGGCGTTGACCGTCAGCCCCTCGTACGGCAGGAACTGGCCCGCGTACCCGCCCAGGCCGTACTTCGGGGCGACGGTGCGGGCCTGTCGCTCCAGCTCCGCCCAGGTCCGCGGCGGGCGCTGCCCCTCGCGGTCGAGCACGTCCTTGCGGTAGAAGAGCATCCCGGCGTTCGTCACGTACGGGACGGCGTACAGCCGCCCGTCGTACGTCGCGGTGTCCACCACCGGCGGCAGGAAGCTCTCCAGCGGGAACCGGCCGCGCTCCAGCGGCGCGATCCACCCCGCCGCGGCGAACTCCGAGGTCCACGCGACATCGATGTTGAGCAGATCGAACCTGCCCCCGCCCGACCTCAGATCCGTGATCATCTGGGCCCGGGTCTCGTCGGCCGAATCCGGCAGCTCGACCAGGGTGACCTTCTCCGCCGGATGTGCGCGGTTCCAGCCGTCCAGGACCGGGCCCAGATAACCGGTGAGATCACCGGCCGTGGCCAGTGTCATGGGGCCGCGCCCGCCCGCGCGCTCCGCGCCGGGCGACGGGGCGCCGGAGGCCATGTAACCCGTCAGTACGACCACGACGGCCAGGAGACCCCTACCCGCGGCCCGTATCCACCGCATAGGTTCCTCCCAGAGCACCGCGCCGTACACCTTCGTCCGACGACAGGGCATGTATACCCGTTAGGCATGGGCGATACTAGAGCCCACATCACACCGGGAGCACGCCGAGGGAGGACAGCAAGGGTGCGCCTTCCCCTTCTCGCCCTCCTGGCCAGAGGCCCCGCCCACGGGTACGAGCTCAAGCAGGACCTTGAGCAACTGCTGGGCGCCGCGTACCCTCCCACCAACGTCGGCCAGATCTACGTCACGCTCGGCCGGCTGGAGAAGTCCGGGCTGATCGAGGGCGAGGAGATCGCCCAGGAGAGCCGCCCCAACAAGAAGATCTACCGCCTCACCGACGCCGGGCAGGAAGCACTGCGCGCCTGGTTCGACGAGACGGCGGACGAACCGAGGGTCCGGGACGAGTTCTTCATGAAGCTCGCCCTCGCCCCGCGCACCGGTCTCGCCGACCAGATCGCCCTCATCAACAAGCAGCGACGCGAGTACCTCACCACCATGCGCAACCTGTCCAAGCTGGCCGCCACCGAGAACCGGGACAATCGCATCGCCCACCTGCTGATCGAGGGCGCCATGCTGCACCTCCAGGCCGACCTCGACTGGCTGGAGCGCTGCCAGGAGGAACTGGAGGAGCTGCAATGACGGACTCCGCCATACCCGTGCCGCTGCTGCACGCCGAGGGCATCGTCAAGACCCACCACGGCGAGGGCGCGCCCGCCCACGCCGTACGCGGCGTCGACCTGACCGTGCGGCGCGGCGAGTTCGTCGCCGTCACCGGCCCCTCCGGCGCCGGCAAGTCCACCCTGCTGCATCTGCTCGGCGGCCTCCAGCGTCCCGACAGCGGCTCGCTTCGGCTCGACGGCGAGAGCACCGACGGCTGGACCGAGGCGCGCTGGGCGGTGGAGCGGCGCCGCCGCATCGGCATCGTCTTCCAGTTCTTCAACCTCGTCTCCAACCTCACGGTCGCCGACAACGTCGAACTGCCCGCCCTGCTGGCCGGCACCTCCGCCAAGCGGGCCCGCGCCGAACGCGAGAAGCTCCTCGCCGAGCTGGGCCTCGACAGCAAGGCCCGCAGCATGCCCGGCGAGCTCTCCGGCGGCGAACAGCAGCGCGTCGCCCTCGCCCGCGCCCTGGTCAACCAGCCGCGGCTGCTCCTCGCCGACGAACCGGCCGGCAGCCTCGACAGCAAGGGCACCCGCGAGGTGATGCGGCAGCTCGCCCGCTTCCACCAGCGCGGCCAGACCATCGTGCTCGTCACCCACGACGCGCGGCTCGCCAGCGCCGCGGACCGGGTGATCAGCTTCTTCGACGGCCGGATAGCCGACGACGCCGAACTGGGCGGCGCTCCGTCGCGCGGCACCGGCCTCGCCGGCGTACTGGAACTGAAGGACTGACCGTGCGGGCCATGCTGCGCTGGGCGCACGCCGATCTGCGTACCCACCGGGGCGAAGCGCTCTTCATGGTCGCCGCCACCGCCGGGATCGTCGCCTCGCTGCTGCTGGCCACGGCCCTCTTCGGCTACGCCACCAACCCCTGGCACCGGGTCTTCACCCAGTCGCGCGGCGCACACGTGTGGATCCACACCGGCCCCGGCGCCGACACCGGCTCCCTCGCCGCCCTGGACGGCGTCGAGCAGCTCTCCGGCCCCTACCGCACCGCGGCCGACACCGTCTCCTCCCGCGGCGCCCGCGCGGGAGTGGAACTGCGCGCCACCGGCGCCGAGCCCCCGGCCACCGGCCGGCCCCTGCTGACCTCGGGCCGCTGGCTCGACGACACCGTCCCCGACGGCGTCGTCCTGGAATCCGGCCTCGCCCGCGCCCTGTGGGCCGAACCCGGCGACCGCCTCACCCTGCCGACCGGCCGCACCCTCACCGTCCTCGGCGTCGCCGACAGCGCCGAGCCCCGCTACCGCCCCGGTGAACGGCCCGGCACCGTCTGGGCCCTGCCGCGCGCGCTGCCGGACACCCGCGGCGGCAGCCAGGTCGTCGGACTGCGCCTCACCGACCCGGACGACACCGACTACGCCGTCCAGCGCGCCGTCACCACGCTCGGCGCCGGCGCAGTCACCGACGTCTCCACCTGGCAGCAGGCCCGCGCCGAGGCGCAGGGCGACACCAAGCTGCTCGGTCAGGTCCTCGGGCTCTTCGGAATCGGCGCGCTGATCGCCGCCGCCCTCGCGGTCTTCGGTGCCATCAGCACCCGGGTGCGCGGCCACCTGCGGGACATCTCGGTCCTCAAGGCCATCGGCTTCACACCCGGCCAGGTCGTGCGCGTCTTCCTCGTCCAGCACCTCGCCTTCGCCGTGCTCGGGGCGACCCTCGCCACGGCGGCCGTCCAGACGCTCGGCAACCGTCTGCCCGGTCGGCTCGGCGACGCCGTCGGCGTCTGGCAGGGGCTCCAGGGCCACACGGCGGCGCTGCTCGCGGTGCCCGTCGCCGCGGTGCTGTTCATCGGGGCGGCCACCTGCCTCGCCGCGTGGCGGGCCGGACGCGTGGAGCCCGTACCCGTCGTACCCGCCACCACGGCCCCGGGCTCGGGGCCCCGCCGGACGACGTCTCGGGGAGGACTGTCCCGGGCCGCCCGGGGCGCGCTCGGGCTGCGCATACCGGCCGCCCTGGTCCTCGGCTGGCACCAGGCCTTCGGCCGAGGCCGACGCGCCCCGGCCACCATCGTCCGCCTCGCCCTGCCGCTGCTGCTGATCACCGTGGCCCTCAGCGCCTGGACCACCATCGAACGTTTCGACAGCCGCCCCGAGCAGCTCGGCCACGCCGCCGCGCTCACGGCCCGCCCCGACGCGACGCTCACCGACCGCGAGGCCGCCACGCTGCTCGAGGCCAACGACAAGGTCACCGCCGCCCACCCGGGCCTGGAGGTCGCCGCCCTGGTCCCCGGCCAGACCGGCACCATCGCGCTGCGCGGCCTCGGCACCCGCGACGAGCCCTACCCGTACACGATCGCCGAGGGCCGCGCCCTCCACGGCCCCGACGAGGCCGTCGCCGGCCAGGGACTGCTCGACCTGCTGGACGTACGCGTCGGCGACTGGGTCCGCGTCACGGTCGGCGGCCACCCGCAGGTACTGCACCTCGTCGGCCGCAGCATCGAACCGGAGAACGGCGGCCGGGTCATCTCCACCTCGCTCGACACCCTGCGCGAGAACGACCCCGCCCTGAGCCCCACCCTCTACCAGCTCCGGCTCGAGCCCGGCGCCGACCCGCGCGCCGTCCGTGCCGAACTCGCCGACGCCTCCAGGGGCCACCTCGACATCCACGAGGTCACCACCCCCGCCGACCGGCTCTCCGCCCTGCGCGGCGTCGTCGTCGGCCTGATCACCGTCCTCGCCCTGATCGGTCTGACCGAACTGTCCACGGCGATCGGCGGCAGCATCCGCGACGGCGAACGCGACCTGCTGGCCCTGAAGGCCATCGGCCTCTCCCCGCGCCAGATCACCGCCGTCACCGTGACCGCGATCGGCTGCACCGCGCTCGCCGCCGCCCTCGCCGCGACAGCCCTCGGCGTGCCCTTCGCCCACTGGCTGATCGACCACGAGGCCCACACGACCGGCATCGGGTCCGGCATCGCCCAGGCCCCGCCGGTCGGGTACGTCGCGGCCATGAGCGCCGCCGCCGTCCTCGGCGCGATCGCCCTGACGGTCCTCCCCGCGGCCCGGGCGGCCCGCCGCCGCCTCGCGGACACCCTGAGCGCGGTCGCCTGACGTCCTGCCGTGCGCGGGCGCCCCGCATGGGCGCCGCCACGCGCCTACGCCTCGGCCTGCCCGGCCTGCCCGGACTCAGCCGGCGACGGAGTGAGGACCACGAAGTCGGCGTTCGACGGGTCGAGGCAGACGGCGAGCCGGCCGACCCCTTCCGCGTCCTCCGGCCCCATCTGCACGCTGCCACCGTTCTCATGGACCTTGGCGACGGTCGCGTCGCAGTCGTCGACGGCGAAGACGGGGTGCCAGTACGGCCGCCCGTTCGTGAGGGTGAGATTCTCCGAGGGGAGCTCCATGAGGCCGCCGTGCATGCGCTCCTCGGGAAGTCCGGCGGGAGTGATGAGGGCGTACGTGCCCCCGCCGCCGGGCAGCTCCATGTCGTTGAACTGCCAGCCGAAGACGCCGCCGTAGAACTCCTTCGCGGCCGCCGCGTCGCTCGTGTACAGCTCGGTCCAGGACAGTGAGCCCGTCTTGTCCACCAGCTCGAAGCCCGTGGTCCTCCCCGGCTGCCAGACGGCGAACTGACCCCCCAGGGGGTCGCTGTACTGAGCCATCCGGCCCCACTCGTCGAAGTCCCTCGGGGCCACCCGAACCGTGCCGCCCGCACGCTCCACGGCCTGGGTCGTGGCGTCCGCGTCGGTGACGCAGTAGTAGATCATCCAGGCCGAGCGCGCGCCCTCCTCGGTGAGCTTGCCGAGCCCGGCGGTGATCTTTCCGTCCTTCCGGAACATCCCGCCTTCCATGTCCTCCCCCTCGCCCATGTCCTCCCCCTCGCCCATGGGCTCGTACTCCCATCCCAGCACGGCGCCGTAGAAGGCCGCAGCGGCTTGGACGTCGGGGGCGCCGAGGTCGAGCCAACAGGGGGAGCCAGGGACGAAGTCGGTGGTGATCATGGTGATTGCCTTTCGCAGATCCCGTACGACCTCAGCCTGGCACCGGACACCGGCACACGCCCGTCGACCGTTCAGCCGGACAGGCCCTAGTCCGACGAGCTCACGTACCGCTCGTGCTCCTCGGGGGAGACCCGGCTGCCGGAGGAGGGGAGGAGCTGCGGAATGCCGTCCACGATCGGGTAGCGGAGTTGCAGCCGCGGGTTGTAGAGCACGTCCTGGCCGACAGGCATGGTCAGCGGCCCCTTGTCGAGCGGGCAGGCCAGGATGCGCAGCAGCGGGTCGTCGGAGTTCATGAGGGTCCTTCGGTGGTCGGTGGTGGTGAAGCTCGGGCGGTAGTACGTCAGGTCTGTGGATCGTGGCGTGGCATGACCAACAGGACGGACAGGGCCAGTGCCGTGCCCGCGACACGCAGGATCAGCAGCAGCGGATCGTCCGGCAGCCTCTCGCCGAACGTCAGCGTCCCCACCACGGCCGTGAACAGGCACGTCACCGTCGTGCAGACGGGCACGATCAAGGAGGCACGGCACCTCTGCAGCGCAGCCTGGGACATGACGAGTCCGGCGCCGGCCGTGAACAGCAGCAGATACGGGTACGGGGAGCCGAACAGCGCCTTGGCCGCCGCGCTTGCGCTCCCGGCGGTGAGACGGCCCGACGCCCCCTTGATGGCCAGCGAGCTGACGCCGTAGAGCAGCCCGACGGCCACGCCGTAGCCGATGCCGGTCGTCGGCACCCGATGGCGTCTGCGCGCGCGCCGCTCGACCCGGCCGTACAGCAGCAGTCCGGCCGCGAGCGTCGGCACGCAGACGACGAGCACCAGCACCCACGGCGCCCCTCCGCTCACCACGTCGTCGCCCTCGCGCACCGACGCCACGACCATGAGCAGCGCGACGAGCACCGCCCCGAGCGCATGGCGCTCCCGGCCCGAGGGCTGTTCGCCGAGCACCGCCGACGACAGCAGGAGGAGCAGGACGAGGCCCGAGACGAAGATGCCCTGCGCGGCGGCGATCGGCAGCGCCCGGTAGACGATCAGCTGGGCCACGAAACCGGCGGCGAGCGCGAGGGAACCGGTGATCCACAGCGGGCTGGTCAGCAGCACGCCGACCACGCGGAGCGGCCGCCCGGCGGAGAGCGCGGGCAGCGAGCCGAGGGCCCGTTTCTCCAGGACGAAGCCGACGCTGTAGAGGACGTTCGCGAGCAGCGCCGCGCCCACACCCCACCACATCCCGCTACCTCCGCCGGGCCTGCGCCAGCAGAATGGACGCCGCCGACGGCACGGCGCACGCGGCCCGGTCGATCAGGCGCAGCCCGCGCGGCACCCCGTGGAACGGCGCCCCGGTGATCCGTACGTCCTCGAAACCGGCGGACAGCAGGAACGAGCGCAGCGCACGCGCCGTGAACAGCCGCAGATGGCCCACCACTTCGGAACCCGGTCGGCCGTGGATGCCGCGCAGGCTCACCTCGGAGAACACCGGCTGCAGGCCGGCGAGCAGCAGCCCGCGGTTGTACCAGGCGGCGAGGTTCGGGGTGGAGAGCATCAGATGACCTCCCGGCCGCAGGATGCGCCGCAGTTCGTCCACTGCCCGGTCGGGGTCGACGAGATGCTCGATCACCTCGCTGAACAGCACCGCGTCCGCGCAGCCGTCCGCGAACGGCAGTCCGCCGTGGTCCAGTTCGCCGCGCACCACATGGGCGAGCCGCGGCCGGGCGCGGCGCAGCGCGTCCTGCGACCAGTCGACCCCCACGATCCGGTGCCCGGCGAGAATCGGCCCCGCGGTCGCGGCCGCGGTGCCGTCCCCGCAGCCGACGTCCACGACGAGTGCGCCCGGCGCCGCGAGGGCGGCGGCCAGCAGTCGCGCCTGCCGCCGGCTCCGGGCGCCACCGGACGCCACGGGCACGGCGGGGTTCTCGTAGAACTCCCGCAGCCCGGGAACGGAGTCGGGACGCCCCGCGTCGGGGGCCGGGGTGAGGCGTGACGTTCCGGTGGGATCGTCGAAAAGCGCCGTTCCGGTGGGATCGTCGAAAAGCGCCGTTCCGGTGGGATCGTCGAGGGGCGCCGTTCCGATGGGATCGTCGAGGGGCGCCGTTCCGGTGGGATCGTCGAGCGGCGCCGTTCCGGTGGGATCGTCGAGCGGTGCCGTTCCGGTGGGGTCGGGTGCCGTGGTCGTTTCCACGGTGTGCCTGTTCACAGCGCCTCCGCATCGGTCGCCGCCAGTCGGCCGGCGAACATCTCGCACAGCCGGGCGCCGTCCTCGTCGCCCAGCAGGGTCCGGGACCAGCGCAGCACCAGGTGGAGCCGGCCGCCGGTCGACGCCGTCGTGAACGTCAACCCGCGCGGCATCCCGGCCGGCGCCGAGAACCAGACCGCGTGGGCGCGGCCGGCGGGACCGAAGTCCAGGGGGTACGGGATCCGGCCGATGTTGCTGAGCAGGGTCGTGGACGTCCACGGCGCCGCGAGCCGCCGCACCCCCCGCGTCAGCACCGCCCGGGCGGCGACCGGCAGGACCGGGGCGGTCAGCATCGCGGCACCGCGCCCCAGTTGGGGACGGTCGCGCGCCTTGAGGGCGCGCGTGCGCTCCGCGGTGCTGCGCAGCAGTGCGCCGAGGTCGGCGTCGGGGCCGGTCTCGGTGGCTGTGAAGCCGACCTCGACCAGGCGGGTGCCGTTGCCGATCGGCATCGCGGGCCCGCGGGTGCGGTCGTCGACGGGCATGGTGATGCGCAGCGGTCGGTCGGGTGCGCCCTGCTGCCGGTTCCAGTCGGCGACGGTCAGCGCCGTGGCCACCATCAGCTGGTCGTTCACGGTGTACGGGGCACCGGGCTCCCGCCGGGGCACCGGGAGTTCGGTGACCAGCATCGCGTTTCCGGACGTGGGCCCCGGGCCTCCCGCCGCGACCCGGGCGGGCCGCGCCACCGCCGGCGCACCCCCGGGCGGGAGCGCCGGTCCGGCCGGCGGGCGGACCGGCGCCGGGACGGGCGGGGTGGGGCGACCGCTGTAGATCTCCGCGGCGGTCGCGGCGATCCGCAGGCAGGCGGGACCGTCGAGCGCCGTGTGATGGACCGTGAACAGCAGGACGCACCCCGCGGAATCGGGCTCCTCGACCACCTCCAGGCGGAGGGGCGGCGCGGAGAGCAGCGACGGAGCCTCGGTGAGGGCCCGCCGTCGGGCCCGTGCGAGGGCGCCGGGCGCGCGGGGCGGGAAGGAGACCGCTTCGGAGCCGGGACGGTCGGTCAGCTCCCACTCGTAGCGCCGTGCGAACGGCCCGCGCCCCCGTTCCCGCATCAACACCCGTGGATGCCGGGCGAGCGCCCGCTCGAACGCGTCGCGCAGCCGGTCCGGCCGGACCCGCCCCGGCAGATGGATCTCGATGTGCACCGTGTTCGGCTCACGGTCGTCGGCACAGTGCCGGGCGATCTCGTCCACGACGGCGAACGGCACGCGCGGCAACTCCCGCCCCGCCCCGGCGCGCGCGACGGCCGCGCCCTGATCGGTTGCCATCAGACATCCCTTCTCTCGGTCCGCCCCGTGTGGCCGCCCGGCGGCCCGCCCCGTCCGCCCGAACGGCCGGGTCCCTCGGCCGTTCGCCCCTCACTCCAGGGGTCGCTCGGCGACGCCTCCGGGCCGTACGGATCCGCGGACTCGTACGGTCCCGGCGCGTCGCTCGGGGCGCCCCGGCCCCCGGCCCGGTGCGCGCCCGGCCGGGTGCCGTGCTCGCGACCCACCGTCACCAGCGCCGCGAACAGCGCGATCAGGGCCAGGAGTTGGGCCGTCGGCCCGTACGCGCCCCGGCCCAGCGCCGCCGCCTCGCCGCTGCCGGTGAGGGCGACGACTCCCGCACCCGCCATCGCCGCGAAGGCGATCGGGCCGAGCAACGCAGGGCGCCACCAGGCGATCGCCGCGAGCACGGGTACGGCCACCGCGACGGGACCCGCGATCACCACACCCACCAGCGTCAGCGCGACCGTTCCGAGCAGCAGCCCCGGAGCGGGTGGTACCCCGTCCGTGCCCGGTCCCGCACCCGCGCCCGACGCCGTGTCCGCGCCCTCGGCCGTCGCAGGGGACCGGCGGCGGCCCACGAGCGCGAGCCCGGCGAGCACCACCAGCAGCGCCCCGGCGGCGATCAGCCCGGCGTCGTACACGCGGGACGGCTCGTACAGCAGCGTCACGGTGCCTCCCTGGCCGGCGGGAACGAGCCAGGCCTGCTGCCAGCCGTCGATGCGCAGCGGGCGCAGCTCCTCGCCGTCGAGCGTGGCCTTCCAGCCCGCGTTGTGGTTCTCGTGGAGCTGCAGGTACGAGGCGTCACCCGCGCCCACCCGGAGGGTGCGCCGGTCGCCGCCGCCCGAGACGACCTCGACCTCGCGCGGGGCGGACGCGGCGGCCCGCGTACCGCCGGTCGCCAGCTCGATGCCGGTCACCGCGAGCGGGCCGGTGTCACCGGCCTCGACGGTGTGCGTGCGACGGTCCAGGGAGACGCGGCTGCCGTCGGCGCACAGGGTGACGGCGACCGGCCGGCGTTCCGTCAGGTCCCGTACCAGCCCGTCGGCACGCGTCTCGAGGAACCGGCCGTCGATCGACACGACCGGACCCTTGCCGCACGGCAGCGTGAACTTCTTCGCCGGGTCCGGCTGCGGCGCGCGGTACTTCTCCAGCGCCGGGATGTGCAGCTCGCTCAGCCCGACCGGCAGCTGCAACTGCTCGTCGGCGACCGGGTTGTGCAGGGTCAGCGGCGCGACACGCGAGACCGTGATGTCCATCCGGTCGGTCGTGATGGGGGAGAACCGCGCCAGGCCGTTCTCGTCGACCGCCGCGATCGCGGTCCCGTCCGGCGAGCTGATCTGCACCTGCTCCGGCCGGGTCGCGAGCCCGCCCGCCGCGGCGAGGACGATCTCGCCGACCGCGGTCTTCTCCGGCCACCTCAGATGCAGCACGGGCCGTTCGCCCGCCACCCACGCCGTGGTCAGATCGCCGTCCGTCAGATTGCGCGGACTGAGATTCGTCCCGAGCCGAGCGGTCGAGTCCGCGCTCACGACGATCTTCTCCCGTTGCCCGGTGAGGTCGAACAGCAGCTCGTCGAGCTCCTTGCCCGGTACGGGCAGGGCAGTCGCGCGCACCGTGTAGTCGGCCGCCCTGGCGGCCTCGAACTGCCGGTGCAGGCCCACCTCGGCGGACACGGCGGACAGCCCGCCGGGATCGCTGCCCCGGGACAGCGCGTACACGACCGAGCCGGCGACGTCGCGCGGTGCGTCGGCGGGCAGTTCCAGCATCCGGGTCACCTGCACGCCCGGGACGGAGATCTCGGTGAACCCGGCGCCGGTAAGCCCCGGACGGCCCTGCTGCGACTCGAGGATCGTCACCTTCAGCCACTTCGCCTCGCCCTCCGGCGCGGCGACCCGCTGGGTGCTGCCGTCCGGCCGCAGCGAGCCGACCCGGCTGCCCCGGTCGGTCTCCACCCGCACCACCGTGGGCGCGGCGCGCACATTGCCGCTGGGCAACGGCGTCAGGTCCAGCGTCCCCGGGACGCGGGTCGGGCCGGTGAAGTCGATCCGCACCCACTCGCCCCCGGGGGAGCCGGGGGAGCCCTCGGCCCAGCCGGTGTCCGGATTGCCGTCGAAGGCGTTGACGGGGTCGTACTGCGGAAGATGGAACAACCAGTTGCCCACCGACGACGCGGTCACGGACGCCGCGCCGCGCAGCACCGCGGTCGTCTGGTGCCGGCTCCCCTCCAGGGGCAGGATCTGCCGGGGTTCGCGGCCCGGATCCTGCACCGCCTGCTCAGCGTTGCGCTCCTCACGGGTGTACGTGTGCGAGGTGCCCGAGTTCACCAGTCCGAACCGGGTGTCGGCGCGGCGCATCCCGTCACCGGCCGCGTACAGCGACGGCCGGTCCACCCCCGGGTGCGCGTCGCCCGCCAGCACCGCGGGCCGACCGGCCAGGGCGCCCGAGGCGGACAGCGGCAGCAGGGACTCGGGACCACCGCTGACGACCGCCGTGCCGGAGACGGGCGTCATGCGCGCCGGACCGGGGCGGGCGGTGCCGGACGGCGGTGCGTAGATCTCGACCGCGCGCTGGCGCGGGTAGAGGCCCTCGACCTGGACGGGGGTGTCGTCGGCGATCCGGCCGTCGGTCAGCAGCGGGCCGAATCCGGTCACGCGCCGGTAGCCGGAGGCCTCGAGCGTCCGCTTCACGGTCGCCGTGGGGACGTGCCCGAGCTGGTCGGGGTCCAGGTCGTTGCGCACGACGACGTGGTACAGCCCGGCCCGGGCGAGGTACGAGGCGAGCCCCGGCACCTCGCCGCCCGACGTCAGGGCCTGCTCCACGGCGTCCATCGCCCGCCGGTTGCCGGGGGTCCCGAACGGCACGTAGTCGCGCTGCGCCCACGGGGACCGGGCGAGGACGTCGAGGGGCTGGTCGATAGGTGAGCCCCAGGTGTAGATGCCGTGCGCGGTCGCGGGAACGACCAGCGCACGGTCGTCGGGCGCGTGTTCCTCCAGCCAGTCCGCGGTCGTCTCCCAGTACGAGGGCAGCTGGCGGAACGAACCCGGCTGCAGGATGGAACCGTTGACGTACGGCCAGGCCAGGCCCGGCAGGACGAGCAGGGCTGCCACGACGGGCGCGAAGCGGCGGGACCGGGCCGGTACGGACCGGGGGAGGGCCGTGGCCGTCAGGTGCATGAAGCCCAGGACGAGCGCGAGGGCGAGTCCCGTCTGGAACTTGTAGATGTTCCGGAACGGCACCAGCGGCCCGTTCAGCCAGTCCTGCACCGTGCCGTGGAACGGACCGCCCAGCGCGCCGCCGTACCCGGCGAGCGTGACCAGCGCGACGACCGTCGCCGTCAGCACCAGCCAGCGCCGCTCGGGCAGGTCACGCCGGGCGAGCCCGGCGAGGCCGGCCGCCGCGGCGAGGGCCGAACCGGCGATCACGAGGGCCGACGTGGCGACGGTCCAGCCGGCGGGCAGCCAGGCCTCGCCGAAGTGCAGATAGCCCACCCAGTTGCCGCTCCCGCGCAGCACCTCGGCCGCCGACATCGTCGCCGTGGTGGTCTGCGAGGACTCCACGTACGGCATGAAGTTCTCGCCGTACGTCCCCAGGAGCAGCAGCGGCACGATCCACCAGGCGGTCGCGAGGATCACGCACGGTGTCCACCACGCGATCAGGGCGCGCTTGCGGGGACCGCCCGGACGGGACAGCAGATACAGGCCGACGGGCAGCAGCGACGCCAGCGTCGACGCGGCGTTCACCCCGCCCATGAGCGGGATGATCAGCGCGGAGCGGGCGGCGGCCAGGCGCGGGCTCGTCCGCGGGTCCGTCAGCGGCAGCAGCACCCACGGCAGCACCGCGCCGGGCAGGGCGGCGGCCGACGTGGATCCGACGACGATCGTGTACGTCGGCCACAGGGCGTACACCGCCGAGCCGACGAGCCGCGACGTGGGCGAGCCGACCCCGATGCGCTCGGCGAGCCGGAGGGCGCCCCAGAACGCGGTGGTGACCACGAGGGAGAGCCAGAGTCGTTCCGCCAGCCAGACGGGCAGCCGCGCCAGGTCGGCGGCCGCGTGGAACGGCAGCATCGGGATCGCGTAGCCGACGTACTGGTCGGCGATACCGCCGAAACCGGCCCGGTCGTGCCACAACTGGCCCAGGTCGCGCAGGAACCGCCACGGATCCGCGACCACCCCCAGCTTGGTCTCGAACGTCATCCGCCCCGGCGACACCGCGAGGAACGCCAGAAACACCGCCGCCCAGAAGCCGAGCAGCCAGCGCCGGGAGCGCCGCTGCGGCTCCGGCGCGTCGGGCGCGGGCCCGGGCGCGGCCGGAGAGGCGGGCGGGCGGGCATGGATGGTGCTGGTCATGGACACCGCCGGAGGATGAGGAGAAGGTTCCACGTCGCGAATTCCCGAAGCCCCGGCACGCGCGGAACGACCTCCGGGAGGACCGGCCAGTAGCGGGAGCGGGCGGAGACGATCTCCACGTCGTCCCGGCTCCTGACGTGGCGCAGGGTCGGTCCGACCCCGATGGCGAACAGGTTCTCGCCGAGCCGGTGCTTGGCGGCCCGTCCGGTGCGCCGCTCGTAGCGGGCGCGGGCCCGCTCGGCGCCCAGGTAGTGCCAGGGCGCCCATTCATGGCCGCCCCACGGCGAGAGCCAGTTGGTGAAGGAGACGTAGATCAGTCCGTCCGTCCGGGTGACCCGGACCATCTCGCTGAGGAAGGTGCCGGGATCCCGCACGTGCTCCAGCACGTTGGACGAGAAGCAGACGTCGGCGGCGCCGTCGGCGAGCGGCAGCAGATAGCCGTCGGCGACGACGGCCCCCGCCCCCGGTACGGAGTCGAGTTCGGCGAGGTCCGGCTCGAACAGGTAGCCGTGGGCGCCGCGGCGGCGGAACTCCCGGGTGAAGTAGCCGCGTCCGCCACCGACGTCGACGACGACCCGGCCGTCCAGCCGGACATGGCGTTCGACCTGGTCGGCCGCGTCGCGGGCCAGTAACTCGTACGCGGTGTGCGGATCGTCCTGCTCGCGCAGGAACGCCCGGAAGAGGGTGAGGGAGCGGTGGAACGACGGGTCCTTCACGTGTGCACGCCCTCCGCCTGCGCGCCCCGGCCCTGCGGGCGCGCGCGGTTCACCGCCTCCGCGGCGACGGCGCGGAACCGTCGCACCGTGCCGCTCCACCGGAAGTCGGCGGCGTGTTCGGCAGCGGCCTTGCCCATGGCCTCGCGCCGGGCATCGTCCAGCGCCAGCGTGCACCAGGCGGCGGCGAACGACGACTCCCCGCGGGCCAGGAGCCCGGTGACGCCGTCGTGGACCGAATCACGCAGCCCCGGCACGTCGAACCCGAGCGTCGGAGTGGAGCGGGCGCCCGCCTCGGTCACCACGAGACCCCAGCCCTCGACGGCCGCGGGGTGCAGCAGCAGCCACGCCTCGCACAGCAGCCGGTGCTTCTCCTCCTCGGACACATGTCCTCTGAACTCCACGCCGGGCCCCGCGAGTTGTTCGAGCCTCTCGCGCTCGGGCCCGTCGCCGACGATGACGAGCCGGCCGCCGGTGACGGGCCGGACCCGCTCCCACAGCCGCAGCAGCAGATCGATCCGCTTGTAGTCGACCAGTCGGCCGAGGGCGACGAACATCGGCGTCGCCGACCGCGGGGCGCGCGGCCCCGGCTCGTGGACACCGTTGTGCACGACGCGGATCTGCTCCTGCGGCACGCCGATCGCGCGGAGCGCGCCCGCGGTCGAGGGCGACACGGCCACCAGCAGATTGCCGCGGTGGGCCCGGGCCAGGGCCCAGTGCTCGAGCAGCCGGCCGGCGCGGGCGACGGGTCCGGGGAAGCGCATGTCCCACAGTTCGGTGTGCACATGGTTGACCAGGCACAGCGTGGGTCCGTGATGCCACAGCGGGGACAGGTACGGCATCCCGTTGCACACCTCGACGAGCAGGTCGCAGGCGCCGACCTGGCGGGCGAAGGCGGCGCGCGCACCGACGAAGTGGCCGAGCGCGCCGCCGGCCGACACGACACGGTACGGCCGGTGCGCGGCGGGACCGCCGCACAGCAGCGTGACGTCGTGGCCCAGCTCGGTCAGTCCGGAGGCGAGCCGGTCGACCAGGAGCTCCGAGCCTCCCGCGGCCGGGTTGCCGAGGTCGCGATGGGCGAGGAAGGCGATGCGCCGGGGAGCTTCGGCCCCGCGCGCACGGGCCGGGACGAGGCTGTCCAGGGGCCGTGGGAGCGGCTGCGGAACCGGGTGGAGCTGTGGGGGAGGAACGTGCTGGGGCATGCGTGCTCCAACTCGTGTCGGGGTGCGGAGGAGAGTGGGGGGAGTAGAGCGGTGGGGGCGTGAGGTGGGGGACTGCGGAACGGTGGGGGTGACCGGGGAGGGGCCGTGCTCGGTGGTGAACGCCAGTCTTCGGTACGTGTTCGATCCGCGGCTACTCACCGGTATGACAACTTCGGGTGCGCTCAGGCGGGCTGATTCGTCATCAAGTGAGCGTCCAGGGGCTCCGGTTCGGTCCGACGACCCCGTACGACGAGTGCCGCGCCGACCAGCACGAGGACCGAACCGAACACCCCGGCCCCGAGAGGCACCGTGCTGCCGAGCAGCTCCAGCCTCCTGCTGTCCGCCGAGGCAAGCTCCACCTGCTGCCGCTGGGTACGGTCCGTGAAAGCGATCTTGTCGCTCGACAGCAGCACGACCGCGTCCTTCTTCGCACCCGGCGCGCGCAGTGTCTTGCGCGGTCCGATGGCCGCGTAGACGATGCGCCCGGTGCGCCGGTCCGCGACCAGCTCGATCCGGCCGTTGGCGTACCACTCCTCGGCGAGCACCTGCGGCGTCTTCGGCAGGCCGACCAGCCGCCCCGGCACCTGCCGCACACCCGTCCTGGTGGGCGGGACACTGCCGGTGAAGCGCAGCCCCTCGTAGCCCTGCACGGTGCCCGGGCCCGCGTACCGGAGTCGTACGACACCACCGAGGGTGCCGTCCCACCAGCGGTAGTCGCGCTCCTCGACGTCGAAGGGGAACTTCAGGTACGCCTCGCCGTCGAAGACGGGCGACTCGCGGCAGCAGTGCACCGGTTCATTGGTCCGCCGGTCGGTCACCCAGCGCTCGAGCGTCCACTGGAGGGAGTCGCGGGTGTCGGCGGCCGGCAGGGTGGAGTCGGTGTCGACGGAGGTGGACACGTCCCAGACGGCGTTGCCGCTCCGCACGCTGTCCGCGACGTCGCCGCGGACCTGGCGGGTGATGGTGATCCGCCGGTCGTTCACCGTCTTGAGCAGGGAGGTGTCGAAGTAGCTGCCGGTGCCGGCGAAGACGGTCGTCGTGTCGACGTCGACAGGGGTGCGCTTGGCGTGCGGCTGGACGTACATCACCAGTAACGGGGCGAGGACCAGCAGAAAAACCCCCGCTCCCAGCAGGATCAGGGACATGGGTGAAGCGGTACGGCGCATCCGGGCACTCCTGGTTCGAGAAACTCGCACGGAGACGCACGGACCCCAGGGCCGGTCGAGCCCTTGTGGCTGAAGACGGTAGGGAGCCCCTTGACGGATTGTCAATGACCCGTCAAGACTGACGTCCGGCCGGTGGGGGCCGGCCGGGGTGGGATCGTCTCCAACGAGGAGCTGACCCGACACAATGCGCAGACTGCTTGCCGCATCGACCACCGTGGTGATCGCCGCGGCACTCGCCGTGGGCACCGCCTTCGGGATCGTGGCACTTCTCGATGCCACCCCTGAACAGCCCAATGTCCCCCTGATCACCTACGACACGGCCCCGCCGCTCCGATGAGCCGTCCCGCGTGGAGTGCGGTGCCCAAGCCGAAGGTGGAGCGGTTCGCCGCGATCGCCCTGGCCGAGTCGGCGGATCTGGCCCAGGTGATCCTGCGCGAGATCCGCAGCGACTTCCCCGAACTACGGCTCGTGCAGGGCGAGTCCGGCGAACCGATGGCGCTCGTGGGCATCCGGCGTGCCATCGAGGGGTTCGTCCAGCACCTGGCGTCCGGGGCGGCCGACCCCAGGGTCCCGCCCGAGGTCTTCCAGGAGTTCGGCAGGGGAGAGGGGCTGAACGGGCGCAGCCTCGACTCCCTTCAAGCCGTCTACCGGCTCGGGGTACGCCTCGCCTGGCGCAGGTTCGCCGAGATCGGCCAGCAGGTCGACATCGCCGCGCCCGCCATGTACGAACTCGCCGAATCCGGCTTCGTGTACCTGGACGGCCTCGTGGAGCAGTCGGTGCGCGGATACGCGGAGGCGGCGGCCCGGCAGGCCAGCGAACGCCTGCGGCTGCAGCGTCAGTTGATCGACCGTCTGCTGTCCGGGCAGCGCGGCGACACCGTGCACACCCTCGGCGAACGTGCCGCTCGCATCGGCTGGGAGCTGCCCGCCACCATCGCCGTCGGCGTGCTGATCCGGCCGGCCAGAGAGGCCGTCGCCCCCGCCGTGGGTCAGGGCATCCTCCTCGACATGGAGAGCGAGCAGCCCCGCATGGTCATCCCCGAGCCGGACACCGCGGGCCGCGCGGATCTGGTGCGGCGGGCCACGACGGGCTGGTCCGGGGCGATCGGGCCGTCGGTGCCGCTCGCGGCCGCGGCGACGTCGCTGCGGTGGGCCGAGACGGCCGTGCGACTGATCGAGGACGGCCTCCTGCCCCAGGGCGAGGTGCAGCACTGCACCGACCGCACGGAGGAACTCGTCCTGCTGCCCTCCCGGGAGCTGATCGACGCCGCGGCCCCGCGCTGCCTGACCCCGCTCCAGGACGTCGCCCCGGCCCAGGCCCGCCGCCTCGCCGCGACGTTACTGGCCTGGATCGAGACCTCCGGGGGCGCCCCGGACGTCGCGAACCGCCTCGGTGTCCACCCTCAGACGGCCCGCTATCGGCTGCGCCAGATCCGCGAACTGTGGGGAGACGCCATCGACGACCCCGACCGCCGCTTCGAGATGCTCCTCGTCCTGCGCGCCCAACGCCTGCGCGGCGAACTCTCCGCGACCCCCGACTGACGGAGACGAGGCAGAAAGGATGCCCCGCACGTGTGCTTTCGCACCACGCGGGGCACCCCTGTCGGTCCGGTGGGAGCCTCAGATCCCCTCGGTCTCGAAGGTGCGCAGCAGATCGGCGGCGACGCTCACGGCAATGGTCGCGGGTTCCTTGCCGGTGATGTCGGCCAGCCCGATCGGGGTCTTGATCCGATCGATGGTGGCCTCGTCGTGACCGCCCTCGGTGACGAGGCGCTTGTGGAACCGCACCCACTTGGCCGCCGACCCGATCAGCCCGATGGAGCCCAGATGGTTCGTGCGCAGGGCGGCGTCGCACAGAGCGGCGTCCTCGGCGTGATCATGGGTCATGATCAGGATGTGGGTGCCGCGCGGCAACTCCTCCAGCACCTCCTCGGGCAACAGCGGCGTGTGGTGCACATGCACCTGCGCCACCGCGTCCGCCAGCACGTCGAGCCGCTCCTCGGTGAGGATGTCGGGGCGGCTGTCGATCAGATGGAGGTCGAGGTCCTGGCGCGCCAGGATGCGCGCCAGCTCCAGCCCGACATGCCCGACACCGAAGATCGCCACCGCCCGTACCACCGGCAGCGGTTCGAGCAGTACCGAGACCGTGCCGCCGCAGCACTGCACGCCGTGCTGGTTGGTCACCTTGTCGTTCAGGGCGAAATCGATCAGCTCCGGCTCCGGCTTGGACGCGACGATCATCTCCCGGGCCCGATCGATCGCGACGGCCTCGACATTGCCGCCACCGATCGAGCCCCAGGTCTTCGTCTGCCCGACCACGAGCTTCGCGCCTGCGTCGCGCGGGGCATGGCCGCGCACGGTCGCGACGGTCACCAGCACGCCGGACTCCCGGCGGGCTCGCAGCCGTGCGACCGCGGCGACCCACGTCATGTCAGGCACCGCTCAACGCTTCTGCGTCGGTGCGGATCGTGCCGTCGGCGTGCCCGGTGCCGGCGTGCCCGTTTCCGGCCTGCCCGATGCCGGCCTGCCCGTTTCCGGCCTGCCGCGTGTCGGCGTGGCCATGGGTGGCAGGCCCGTCGGGGTCGTCACCGTTCCGGGAGGCCTGGCCCTGACGAGCGGCTTGGATCGCCCAGTACACCGCCTCCGGCGTCGCGGGCGAGGCCAACTCGACGCTGATCCCGCTCGGCCCGAACGCGGCGGCGGCCTGCCGCAACGCCTCTCGCACCGAGAACGCCAACATCAGCGGAGGCTCACCCACCGCCTTGGACCCGTATACCGCGCCCTCTTCGGTGGCGTTCTCCAGCAGCGTGACATTGAACTCCTCGGGCATCTCCGAAAAGCTCGGCAGCTTGTAGGTGCTCGCGGCCTGGGTCAGCAGCCGGCCGCGGTTCGGCCCGTCACCGGCGTCCCAGCGCATGTCCTCCAGCGTCAGCCAGCCCGCGCCCTGTACGAAACCACCCTCGACCTGACCGATGTCGATCATCGGGGACAGGCTGTCGCCCACATCGTGCACGATGTCCACCCGACGGATGCGGTACGCGCCGGTGAAGCCGTCCACCTCCACCTCGGCAGCGGCGGCGCCGTAGGAGAAGTACTTGAACGGCGAACCGCTGAAGGTCTTCGCGTCCCAGTGCAGACCCTCGGTCCGGTAGAAACCGGCCGCCGACAACTGCACGCGCTGGAAGTACGCGGTGCGCACCAGATCGTCCCAGGCCAGCTCCTTGTCGCTGCCCAGGCTGCGCGCGACGCCCTCGACGATGCGCACATCCGAGGCGTTCGAACCCAGCTGGGTGGCGGCCACCTGCAGCAGCCGCTCGCGCAGCTGCTCGCAGGCGTTCTTCACCGCCGCGCCGTTGAGATCCGCCCCGGAACTGGCGGCGGTGGCAGAGGTGTTGGGCACCTTGTCGGTTCGCGTCGGGGCCAGCCGCACCTTGTGCAGCGGGATGCCCAGCGTGGTCGCCGCCACCTGCAGCATCTTGGTGTGCAGGCCCTGTCCCATCTCGGTGCCGCCGTGGTTGATCAGGACCGAGCCGTCCTTGTAGATCAGCACCAGCGCGCCGGCCTGGTTGAAGGCGGTGAGGTTGAACGAGATGCCGAACTTGATGCCGGTGAGCGCCAGGGCCCGCTTGGTGTTCGGGTGCGCGGCGTTGAAGGCGGCGATCTCGCGCGTGCGCTCGGCGAGGCCGGCGTCGTCCTTGACCTGTTCCCAGACGGCGGAGATCCGTTCGGGCTGGACGACCAGCTGTCCGTACGGCGTCGACTGACCCGGCCGGTAGAAGTTGCGCTCCCGCAGCTCCATCGGATCCAGGCCGAGCAGCGGCGCGCACCGGCCCATGATGTCCTCGATCACCAGCATCCCCTGCGGTCCGCCGAAGCCGCGGAAGGCGGTGTTGGAGACCTTGTTGGTCTTGGCGATGCGACCGGCGATGCGCGCGTTGGGGAGCCAGTAGGTGTTGTCGATGTGGCACAGCGCACGGGCCACCACCGGCTCGGACAGGTCCAGGCTCCAGCCGCCGTCCGCGGTCAGGGTGGCGTCCAGGGCCTGGATGCGGCCTTCGGCGTCGAAGCCGATCTTCCACTCGGCGTGGAACCCGTGCCGCTTTCCGGACATGGTCAGGTCCTGCGTCCGGTTGAGCCGCAGCCGAACCGGCCGACCGGTCAGCTTGGCGCCGAGCGCGGCGATGGCCGCGAACCCGTGCGGCTGCATCTCCTTGCCGCCGAAGCCGCCACCCATCCGCAGACACTGCACGGTCACCTCGTGGCTGTGCAGACCGAGTACGTGCGCGACGATTTCCTGCGTTTCCGAAGGATGCTGGGTGCTGCTCTGGACGAACACCTGCTCGGCCTCGTCGACATGGGCCAGCGCCGCGTGCGTCTCCAGGTAGAAGTGTTCCTGATCGGAGAACTGGAACTCGCCGGTGAACACGTGCGCGGAGTCGGCGAAGCCGGCGTCGACGTCGCCGGTCAGCATCACGGGCCGGGCGCCGTGGAAACTGTCGGCCGCGATCGCGTCCTGGAGTGTGATCAGGGAGGGCTGCTCGTCGAGTTCCACCTCGACGGCCGCCGCACCGAGCCGGGCCGCCTCCAGGGTCTCGCCGAGCACCCAGGCGACCGCGTGGCCGTAGAACATGACCTCGTCGGGGAACAACGGTTCGTCGTGCTTCATCCCCGCATCGTTGACGCCGGGCACGTCGGCACCGGTCAGCACGCGGACCACGCCGGGTACGGCGAGCGCGGGCTCGGTGCGCAGCGCGGTGATCCTGCCGTGGGCCTTCATGACCTGGACCGGGTAGGCGTGCAGCACGTCCTTGGTGCGGTGGACCAGGTCGTCGGTGTAGAGCGCGGTGCCGGTGACGTGCTGGGCCGCACTCTCATGCGGCAGCGAGACACCGACGACAGGCTTTTCGGGACGCTCGGACAAATGGCTCATGACGACACCGCCTCGGTGGTTTGCGCGTGCAGCTTCAGCAGGCTCTGGCCGAGCATCGCGGAGCGGTAGCCGGCGCTGGCACGGTGATCGCTCATCGGCGTGCCCTCGGCCTGCAGCACAGGGGCCACGGCCTCGACGGTCTCCGCCGTCCACGGCTCGCCCTCAAGAGCCGCCTCGGTGGCGAGGGCGCGGATCGGAGTGGCGGCCACGCCGCCCAGGCCGATGCGTGCCTTGCGGACGATCCCGTCCTCGATGTCGAGCGAGAAAGCGACCGCCACGCTGGAGATGTCGTCGAAGCGCCGCTTGGCGATCTTGTGGAAGGCCGTGACCGGCGACAGCGGTAGCGGGATGCGCACCGCACGGATCAGCTCGCCGGGACGGCGCACGCTCTGCCGGTAGCCGGTGAAGTACTCCGCCAGCGGGACCTCGCGCTCACCGTCGGCGTCGGCGAGTACCACCGACGCCTCCAGCGCGAGCAGCACCGGCGGGCTGTCACCGATGGGGGAGCCCGTTCCCAGGTTGCCGCCGAGGGTCGCTCCATTACGGATGAGCCGGGAGGCGAACTGCGGGAACAGTTCGGCAAGGAGCGGGACATCGCCGTCGAGGCGGCGCTCGATCTCGGTGAGCGTCAGGGCCGCCCCGATCTCGATGTGCTCGGATTCGACGCGTAGCTCCCGCAGTTCGGGCAGCCGGTCGACGGCGACCACACAATCCGCCCGGCGGGAACGGATGTTGACCTCCACGCCCCAGTCGGTGGAGCCGGCCACCACCACGGCGTCGGGCCGCTCGCGCAGCAACCGCAGCGTTTCGGCCAGGGTGCTCCTCCGCAGGAACGCGCTGTCGCCCTGGGTGTACGCGGTGGCAACAGGCGCGGGCGGGGCCTGCTCACGGCGCTGCGCCAGCGGGTCCTCATCGGTGGGTGCACCGACGGCGAACGCGGCATCGCGAATCGGGCGGTAGCCGGTGCAGCGGCACAGGTTTCCGCTCAGCGCGTGCAGATCGAAACCGTTCGGACCGTGCTCGGCGTCGTTGCTCTCGGCCGAGTTCGAGTTCGAGTCCGGGTCCGAGTCCGAGTCCGGGGACGAGTCCGCGTGCGCGCAGCGATCGGGTCGGTAGTACTCGGCGGCCATGCTGCAGATGAAGCCCGGTGTGCAGTAACCGCATTGGGAACCCCCGCGGACCGCCATCTCCTCCTGAACCGGGTGCAGGGTGGGCGGCGTGCCGGGTTCGCCGGCGGTGGCGAGGCCTTCGGAGGTGATGATCTCCTGGCCGTCGAGCGCCGCAGCCGGGACCAGACAGGCGTTGACCGCCACCCAGTCGGTGGGCTTGTTCACCCCCGGACGGGCCACCAGGACCGAACAGGCGCCGCATTCACCCTCGGCGCAGCCCTCCTTGGTGCCGGTGAGGCCACGCTCGCGCAGAAAATCCAGCACGGTGGTGTGGGGCGCAGCCGGTGAGATCGGTGTTTCTTTCCCGTTGACCGTGATCCGCGCCGCTACCATGACGGGCCTCCGTTTCGGTGCGCGATCGGTCGATTCATCATGTTCGCCAATTTTGGGCAGCTTTCTGTGCTCAGACACGCCACGTCAGAGGAGCGGGCGCAGAACGGCACGCAACGGCGACGTGCCAGGAGGTGGTGGTGACGGGGGAAACCCGGAATGTGCCACGGACGGGCACATCAGAAACGGCGCAGTCAGCAGCCGTGCGCGATACGACCCGGAACCCAGACCGTGCTGTGGGCGAGGCGACTCAGATCAGAGCGGGTGTTCATCCGCCGGTCGCCTCCTCTCGGTCGTCATGGGTCGACGTTGACCGCAAGTTAGTTGCTGGCGCCACGGAGGTCAAGAGCCCGACCTCCGTATCCGGGAGTCCTGGCCCCGGCTGACCGTGACCTGCACCGCCGCTGCGTACGCAGGCGATGAGGGCGACGCAGGCGACGGGGCGCCGATGGGCGTCATCCGTCGGTCAGCTGCTGGATGGCCTTGAGAGCCCGGCCTGCTCCGTCCTCGCACGCCATGTGGTGCGCCGCTCTCGCGGCGGCGAGTGTGTAGGACTGCTGCCTCACCACGCGGTCGAGTGAGTCGCCCAGTCGTTCGGCGGTGAGGAGTCGGAAGGGGATCGGGACGGTCGCGGCGCCGACGGCGGCCAGTCGTGCCGCCCAGAACGGCTGGTCGGCAGTCACGGGTACGGTGACCGCGGGCACTCCGGCGCGCAGGGCGGCGGCCGAGGTGCCGGCCCCGGCGTGGTGGACCACCGCGGCCAGCCTGGGGAACAGCAGGGCGTGCGGTACGTCCCCGATGGTGAGGACGTCGTCGCCGTCGGCGGCGAGTCCGGCACTGCCGGCCTGGAGAACGCCGCGCAGCCCGGCGCGGCGCAGGGCTCGCACGGCGATCTCGCTCAGTCGCTCCCCCTCGCCGGACGCCATGCTCCCGAAGCCGATGAACACGGGCCGGGGCCCGGCGCGAAGGAAGTCCTCCAGGTTCGAGGGAAGCCGTTCGGCCGCATCGTGGTGGGGCCACCAGTTGCCCACGACCTCCAGTCCGGAGCGCCAGTCGGAGGGGCGGGGCACGAGGGCCGTGCTGAAGCCGTGCAGGACGGGCCAGTTGGCCCGTTCCTGCCGTCGGCGCATCTCGGAAGGGGAGGCCGGGGGCAGCTGAAGGCGGTGGCGCAGCTGCGCGACGGCCTGTTCGAAGACCCGGTCGGCCATCCTGAGGGCAAAGCGTCCGGTCGCTCGGTTGGCGACGCGGCCCAGGGAGCGGGAGCCCGTGACGACGGGCGGGAAATCGCCGGTCGGTGCGGTGGGCTGGAGATACATGCCGTGGCTCGGGGTGCCCGTGGCCTCGGTGACGTGCCAGCCGAGCGGGGCCGTGGTGGTCGACAGCAGGAGCAGATCCGTGCCGTCGGCCACCGCTTCGGCGAACCCCTGGCCCAGTTCGGTGATGAACGCGGCGGCGGTACGCATCAGTTCACGCTTGCCTGTGACGCCGCCGCGTCCTCGAGGGTCGGCGGGAAGGCTGCGGAATGGCAGCCCGGCCTCGCGTACGAGGGGTGCGAAGGCGTCCGTGGTGGCGAGGGTGACGTCGTATCCGGCCCGCCGCAGGTCCGCGCCCAGGCCCGTATAGGGCGCGACGTCGCCACGGGATCCGGCTGCGGCGATCAGGATCCTCATCGGACCTCCCGGTAGTCGGTACGGCCGCCCGTGTGGCGGGCCGCGTTGGCGTGGACCGCCTGGCACGTATAGGCGGCCAGGCCCGGGCGTTGCTGCGAAGGGGGTATGACCAGCGCGAATGCGCGCGGGTCGGCGACGAAGTCGTCCGCGATGCGCCGGTGCATGTCGGGCGGGCAGGAGGTGAACCAGCGTGAGATGTGCAGGCGGTGCTCCTCGGCGAGGTCCATGGCACGCTCGCCGTCGCTCGGCTCTTCCTCGTCGAAGGCCGCGAGCAGTTCCGCGCGCCAGGCGGCGGCCTCACCCATGAGCAGGCGCCAGTCCTCCTTGGTGTGGGCAGCCGCCCGCGCCATCGCCTCGCGCTGTCCCTCCGAGTGCGCCCACTTCAGCTCCGCCTCGGCGGCATAGCTCAGGTCGAAGGTGATCTCGCCGAAGACCTCGAAGCGTTCCTGAGGAGTCAGGGACACCCCGGTGTTCTGGACCTCTATCGCCCGTTCCGCCACCTCGACCAGCCGCTGCAGCCTGGCGATCTCCTCCCCCAACTGCCGCTGCCGCGCCCGGAGTCGCTCCAGGGCGTTCGCCTGCGGATCCTTGAAGATCGCGGCGATCTCGTCGAGCGGGAAGCCGAGCTCACGGTAGAAGAGGATCTGCTGGAGACGGACCAGGTCGGCGTCACCGTAGAGCCGGTAGCCGGCCTGGCTGCGGTCACTGGGCGAGAGCAGCCCCGTCTTGTCGTAGTGGTGCAGCGTGCGCACCGTCACCCCGGCGAAGGCCGCGACCTGCCCCACGGAATAACTCATCCACCCGCCCTTTCGTCGACCACAGCCTGAAGCCTGACGTAAGGGGAGGGTCAACTCGCGATCGCCCCGGTGCTGCGGCGGCGAGATCCCCGCCCCGCCTCGCGCCGGCCGAGCTGTCACACGCTCTTAATGCCATGTGCATGGTCATCAGCTCGGTGCTCTCCGCATGATCGAATCCCGTCCACGAGAGCCAAGGAGCCCCCGATGCCCACCCGCCGCCACTTCCTCGCCGGCTCCGCGGCCGCCGTCGGCCTCGCCGCGCTCCCCGCCGCACCGACGGCCGAGGCGGCGGCCCCGGCAACCCAGACCGCGACCACCGCGACGACCGCCGGCACGGCGACTCCGAACCTCGTCGTGATCCTCGCCGACGACCTCGGCTACGGCGACCTCGGTGCGTACGGCCAGAAACTGATCACCACGCCGCGGATCGACCAGCTCGCCGCCGAGGGCCTGAGGTTCACCGACGCCTACTCGACGGCCGCGGTCTGCGCACCGTCCCGCTGCTCGCTGCTGACCGGCCTGCACACCGGCCACTCCGCCGTCCGCGCCAACCCCAACGGCGCCCCCGGCGCGCTTAAGGCCGGTGACACCACCTTCGCCGAAGTGCTGCGGGCCCGCGGCTACCGGACCGCCGTCATCGGGAAGTGGGGCTTCGGGCCGGAGGAGGGCGACCAGCCCAGCCACCCCAACTCCCGTGGCTTCGAGGAGTTCTACGGGTACATCGACCACGGGCACGCGCACGAGTACTACCCGCAGTACCTTTGGCACAACGGCGCGAAGGAGACGATCGCCGCCAACGCGAACGGCGCGAAGGTCGCCTACGCGCCCCAGCTCATCGAGCAGCGCGCGCTGGACTTCATCGACGACCACGCCACCGAGCCCTTCCTGCTCCTCCTCACACCGACCGTGCCGCACGCCCCGAGCGACATCCCCGATGTCGGCGCCTACGCCTCCCGCACCTGGACCCAGCAGAACAAGGGCCACGCCGCCCAGATCACCTTCTTCGACACGCTCGTCGGGAAGGTCACCGACCGGCTGCGCGCGCTCGGCATCGCCGAGAACACCGTCGTCCTCGTCACCAGCGACAACGGCCCCCACGAGGAAGGCGGGGTCAACCCCGACCTGTTCGACGCGAACGGCCCGCTGCGCGGCTACAAGCGCAACCTGTACGAAGGCGGCATCCGCGTCCCGCTGATCGCCTGGTCCCCGGGCCGCATCGGCTCGGGGACCAGCGACCGCCCCACCCCGCTCACCGACGTGCTGCCCACCCTGGCGGAACTCGGCGGAGCACCCGCACCCACGGACATCGACGGACTGTCGGTCGCCCCGCTGCTCGCCGGGAGCCCGGACGCCGCACGCCACAACCACCTGTACTGGTACCGAGACGAACGCGGCGTCACCAGCCGCGCCAACACCCAGGACGACGGCCGCGCCACCTGGCTCGCCGAGGCCGTACGCAAGGAGAACTGGAAGGCCGTGCGCTTCGCGCCGGTCAGGGACCACGCACTGCCCGACGCACAGTGGCAGGTCGAGCTGTACGATCTCGCCTCCGACCTCGGTGAGCAGCGCAACGTGGCCGACGCCAACCCGTCCGTGGTGACCGGCCTGGTCGCCCTCATGCGTTCCTCGTGGGTGGACACGTACGTCCGCAAGCCCTTCGGAGCCCGCGCGCAGATCCAGGGGCCGGCCGTGCCCGGTGAGGCCTTCACGGTCACCGGGACCCTGGGCAACGGGTCGGGCAAGCCCTGGACCCGCGCACTCCTCACGCTGCGCGCTCCGGCAGGCTGGCAGGTCCAGGCGACCACCGCGACCGGCCAGGACCTGCTGGCCGCCGGCGCCACGCTGACCACCACCTGGCGGGTCACCCCGCCCGCGACGGCCACCGCCGGCACGCGATGGCCGCTGACCGTCGACGGCACCGCGGAGTCACCGACCGGGCCGCTGCGTTACTCCGCCACGGAACGGGTCTCGACGGTGCCCCCGGCGCCGGTCGCCGACTCCTACCTGAGCGATCTCGAATGGGTGTCGGCCACCAACGGCTGGGGTCCGGTGGAACGCGACCGGTCCAACGGGCGAAAGGCGGCCGGGGACGGCACGCCGATCTCGTTCGGCGGAGTGACGTACGCCAAGGGCCTCGGCGTCCACGCACCCTCCGAGATCGTCTACCACCTCGGCGGCAAGGCGGACCGCTTCACCGCGCTCGTCGGCATCGACGACTTCTCGACGAACCAGGCCGCCACCGGCGCGACGAAGGCCTCGGTGCGGGGCGACGGGAAGGTGCTGTTCACCAGCGGCAAGCTGACCGGCGCGGGAGGTCCCGTACAGGTGGATCTCGACGTACGCGGGGTGAAGCTGCTGCACCTCGTCGTCGAGGACGCCAACGCCAACACGGCCTTCGACCACACCTCCTGGGCTCTCGCCCGGGTGACAGTGCTCCGACCGTGAGTGCCTCGAAGGAGCCGGCCTTTCCACAAGAACTGGCATGATCCGGGCCATGACTGAATCGAGGAATGTCCCTTCGGAAGCCTTGTCGTATCTGCCGGAGCGGGCCCGTGTGTTCGTCGCGGGACACCGCGGCCTGGTCGGCTCCGCGATCGCCCGCAGGCTGACCGCGGACGGGCACGAAGTGATCACCCGGAGCCGTGCGGAGCTCGATCTGCGTGATGCGGCGCGGACGGCGGCGTTCCTGGCCGAGGTCCGCCCTGATGCCGTGGTGCTCGCCGCGGCCAAGGTGGGCGGCATCATGGCGAACAGCACCTACCCGGTGCAGTTCCTGGAGGAGAATCTCCAGATCCAGCTCGCGGTCGTCGCCGGTGCGCACGCCGCCGGGGTGGGGCGTCTGCTGTTCCTGGGCTCGTCGTGCATCTATCCGAGGCTCGCTCCGCAGCCGATCTCCGAGGACGTGCTGCTGACCGGGCCGCTGGAGCCGACCAACGAGGCGTACGCGCTGGCGAAGATCGCCGGGATCGTGCAGGTCCAGTCGTACCGCAAGCAGTACGGCGCCGCCTACATCTCGGCGATGCCGACCAATCTGTACGGGCCGGGTGACAACTTCGATCTGGAGACCTCGCACGTCCTGCCGGCGCTGATCCGCCGCTTCCACGAGGCCCGTGAGGAGGGCCGTGAGGAGATCGTGCTGTGGGGCTCGGGGACCCCGCGCCGGGAGTTCCTGCACGTCGACGACCTGGCCGCCGCGTGCGCCGTGCTGCTGCGGAGCTACGACGGTGACGAGCCGGTCAACATCGGCTGCGGCGAGGACCTCACCATCCGCGAACTCGCCGAGACGGTCGC
>NZ_JBEYYW010000034.1:0-87587 GCF_040645695.1 Streptomyces sp. NPDC046712
ACCCCACTGTCGACTCCCCTTACAACAACGGGAGTTGAGTCCGGAGAGCGCCGGGGGGGGGGGGGGGGGGCCCCCCCCCCCCCGGGGGGGGGGGGGCCCCCCCCCCCCCGCGGCTCGCGGACATCGCGGCCCAGTCGGGGGTCAGCGAGGCCACCGTCAGCCGCGTCCTCAACGGCAAGGCGGGCGTGGCCGGCGCGACCCGGCACCGGGTCCTCGCCGCGCTCGACGTGCTCGGCTACGAGCGTCCCGTACGGCTCAAACGCCGTAGCGCGGGCCTGGTGGGCCTGGTCGTGCCCGAGCTGACCAACCCGATCTTCCCGGCCTTCGCCCAGGTCATCGAGCAGGTCCTGGCCGGGTACGGCTACACCCCGGTGCTCTGCACCCAGATGCCCGGCGGCGCCACCGAGGACGAGCTGGTCGAGCAGCTGGAGGAGCGCGGGGTCACCGGCATCATCTTCCTCTCCGGGCTGCACGCGGACGCCGCAGCCGACCCGGAGCGGTACGTCCGGCTGGCCGCGCGAGGCGTCCCGTTCGTCCTCATCAACGGTTTCAACGAGCGCATCGACGCCAACTTCGTCTCGCCCGACGACCGGGCGGCGGCGCGGATGGCCGTACGGCACCTCGTCGAGCTGGGCCACGAGCGGATCGGCCTGGCGATCGGTCCGACGCGCTACGTGCCCTCGCGCCGCAAGGCGGAGGGCTTCGCGGCCGAACTGCACCACCTGCTCGGGATCGAGCGGGCGGAGGCCGAACGGTACGTCCGCCCCACGCTGTTCGGCGTCGAGGGCGGGCACGCGGCGGCCGACATCCTGCTCGACCAGGGCTGCACCGGGATCGTCTGCGGCTCCGACCTGATGGCGCTCGGCGCGATCCGCGCGGTGCGGGCCCGGGGCCTCGACGTGCCCCGCGACGTGTCGGTCGTCGGCTTCGACGACTCGCCGCTGATCGCCTTCACGGACCCGCCGCTCACCACCGTGCGCCAGCCCGTGCAGGCGATGGCGACGGCGGCGGTGGGTGCGCTCCTGGAGGAGGTCGAGGGAAACCCCGTGCAGCGCACGGAGTTCGTCTTCCAGCCGGAGCTGGTGGTGCGGGGGTCCACGGCGCAGCCGCCGGCCGGCCCCTCGCTGCAACTCCTTGCGTAACTCCCTTCATAGAGGGGTCCCAAGGGTTGACCGGGGCCCGGGGCGCTCGTACGGTCACGGCTGAAAACAGTTGCTGACATTTTCGGCAACATCTTGCGACAGTGAAGTCAGCAGGAGGACAACATGGCCAGAAAGACCGTGGCCGCTGCACTCGCCTTCGTGGCGGGAGCCGCTGTGGCCGTCACGGCGCCCGCCCCCGCGCAGGCCGCCCCACCCGGTGAGAAGGACGTCACCGCGGTGATGTTCGAGTGGAAGTTCGCCTCCGTGGCGAAGGCCTGCACCGAGCAGCTCGGCCCCGCCGGCTACGGCTACGTCCAGGTCTCGCCGCCCCAGGAACGCATCCAGGGCTCGACCTGGTGGACCGCGTACCAGCCGGTCAGCTACAAGATCGCCGGCCCGCTCGGCGACCGCACCGCCTTCAAGAGCATGGTCGACACCTGTCACGCGGCGGGCGTGAAGGTCGTCGCCGACACCGTCATCAACCACATGGCCAACGCGTCGGGCACGGGAACGGGCGGGACCTCGTTCTCCAAGTACGACTACCCGGGCCTGTACTCGGGCGGCGACATGGACGACTGCCGCGCCACCATCTCGAACTACCAGGACCGGGCCAACGTCCAGAACTGCGAACTGGTCGGACTGCCGGACCTCGACACCGGCGAGGACTGGGTCCGTGGCCGGATCGCCGCCTACATGAACGACCTGCTCACGCTCGGCGTCGACGGCTTCCGGGTCGACGCCGCCAAGCACATGCCGGCCGCCGACCTCGCGAACATCAAGTCGCGGCTGAGCAACCCCGGCGTGTACTGGAAGCAGGAGGCGATATACGGCGCCGGCGAGGCGGTCTCGCCCAGCGAGTACCTGGGCAACGGAGACGTCCAGGAGTTCCGCTACGCACGGGACCTCAAGCGGATCTTCGGCTCGGAGAAGCTCGCGTACCTGAGCAACTTCGGCGAGTCCTGGGGCTACATGTCCTCCGGGAAGTCCGGCGTCTTCGTCGACAACCACGACACCGAGCGCGGCGGCGACACCCTCAACTACAAGAACGGCTCCACCTACACGCTCGCCTCCGTCTTCACATTGGCCTGGCCCTACGGCTCCCCGGACGTCCACTCCGGCTACGAGTGGTCCGACAAGGACGCCGGCGCCCCCAACGGCGGCCAGGTCAACGCCTGTTACAGCGACGGCTGGAAGTGCCAGCACGCCTGGCGCGAGATCGCCTCGATGGTCGGCTTCCGCAACGCGGCCCGCGGAACGGCGGTCGGCAACTGGTGGGACAACGGCAACAACGCGATCGCGTTCGGCCGGGGCGACAAGGCGTACGTGGCGATCAACCACGAAGGCTCCTCGCTGACCCGCACGTTCCAGACGGGGCTGGCCGCCGGCACGTACTGCGACGTGCAGAACAACACGGCCGTGACGGTGAACGCCTCCGGCCAGTTCACGGCGACGCTCGGCGCCCACACGGCGGTCGCCCTGCACGTCGGCGCCAAGGACTGCGGAAGCGGCACCACCCCGCCGCCCGCCAGCAGCGGCGCGTCCTTCAACGTCAACGCGACGACGTCCGTCGGCCAGAACATCTACGTGACCGGCAACCGCGCCGAGCTGGGCAACTGGTCCACGTCGGCGGCCCTGAAGCTGGACCCGGCGTCCTACCCGGTCTGGAAGCTGACGGTCTCCCTGCCCGCGGGCACGTCCTTCGAGTACAAGTACATCCGCAAGGACGCGGCGGGCAACGTCACCTGGGAATCGGGCGCCAACCGCGTCGCCACGGTCCCCTCCTCGGGCCAGCTCGTCCTGAACGACACCTTCCGCAGCTGACCTCCCCTCCCACCAGGGCCGCCCCACGCAGGGGCGGCCCTCCTTCCCGTACCTTCAGGGAGAGAACCCCCGTGATACCCAAGAGAACGGCGGCCGCCGTGGCCGTCGCGCTGTGTGCCGCCCTGGTGCCGGCCCTGCCGGCCTCCGCCGCGCCCCCGCCCCCACCGCCGCCCTCCGACCGGGCGCTCGCCGCGCAGCCCGCGCGGCACGACCTCACCCGCGAGCAGTTCTACTTCGTCCTGCCCGACCGGTTCGCCAACGGCGACACCGCCAACGACCGCGGCGGGCTCACCGGCAGCCGGCTCGAGACCGGGTTCGACCCCGCGGACAAGGGCTTCTACCAGGGTGGCGACCTCAAGGGGCTCACGAAGAAGCTCGACTACATCAAGGGCCTCGGCACCACCGCCATCTGGCTCGCGCCGATCTTCAAGAACCAGCCCGTGCAGGGCACCGGCAAGGACGCCTCCGCCGGCTACCACGGGTACTGGATCACCGACTTCACCCAGGTCGACCCGCACTTCGGCACCAACGCCGACCTGGAGAAACTGATCGACCAGGCCCACGCCAAGGGCATGAAGGTCTTCTTCGACGTCATCACCAACCACACCGCCGACGTCGTGGACTACAAGGAACAGTCCTACGGCTACCTCTCCAAGGGCGCCTTCCCGTACCTCACCAAGGACGGCGTCCCCTTCGACGACAGCACCGCCGAGCCGTTCCCGGCCGTCGACAAGGACTCCTTCCCCCGCACCCCGGTCGTCGCCGCCGACAAGAAGAACCTCAAGGTCCCCTCCTGGCTCAACGACCCGACGATGTACCACAACCGGGGCGACTCGACCTTCGCCGGAGAGTCCTCCCAGTACGGCGACTTCGTCGGCCTGGACGACCTGTGGACCGAGCGTCCCGAGGTCGTCGAGGGCATGGAGAAGATCTACCAGCGCTGGGTGCGCGACTTCGACATCGACGGCTTCCGCATCGACACCGTCAAGCACGTCGACACCGCGTTCTGGACCCAGTGGGCCACCGCCCTCGACGAGTACGCCGCCCGCCGCGGCCGCGACGACTTCTTCATGTTCGGCGAGGTCTACTCCGCCGACCCGGCGATCACCGCCCCGTACGTCACCGAGGGCCGCCTGGACGCCACCCTCGACTTCCCCTTCCAGGACGCCGCCCGCACCTTCGCCTCCCAGGGCGGCTCCGCGGACAAGCTGGCGAACCTCTTCGGGCAGGACTACCGCTACACCACGGACAAGGCCAACGCCTACGAGTCCGTGCCCTTCCTCGGCAACCACGACATGGGCCGCTTCGGCACCTTCCTCAAGCAGGACAACCCGAACGCCGGCGACGCCGAACTCCTCCAGCGCTACCGGCTCGCCAACGAGCTGATGTTCCTCACCCGCGGCAACCCCGTCGTCTACTACGGCGACGAGCAGGGCTTCACGGGCCCCGGCGGCGACAAGGACGCCCGCCAGACCCTCTTCGCCTCGAAGACCGCCGACTACCTGGACGACGACCAGCTCGGCACCGACCGCACCCACGCCGCGGACGCGTACGACCCCACGCACCCCCTGTACCGGCAGATCGCCGCCCTCTCCGAGCTCACGCGGAAGCACCCCGCGCTGCGCGACGGCGTCCAGGAGCAGCGGCACGCCGAGGGCTCCGTCTACGCCTTCTCCCGCACCGACGCTCGCGCCAAGAACGGACCCGCCGAGTACGTCGTCGCGGTCAACAGCGCCACCGAGGCGAAGACCGTCGAGATCCCGACCGGCTCCGCGGGCATGGACTTCACCGCGATCCACGGCGGCGACCTCCGTGTCACCAGCGCCGGCGACACGAAGATCAAGGTGACCGTCCCGGCGCTCGGCTCCCTCGTGCTCAAGGCGGACCGGCCGCTCGGCGCCCCCGCCGCTGCGCCGGCGATCACCCTCAAGACCCCCGAGGCCGGAGCCACCGGCACCGTCGAGCTCTCCGCCGACGTCACGGGCGGGCAGCTCAACCGCGTCGTCTTCGCCGCCCAGACCGGCAACGGCACGTGGCAGGTCCTCGGCTCCGCCGACCACGCCCCGTACAAGGTCACCCAGAAGGTCACCGCGCCCGCCGGCACCGCCCTGCGCTACAAGGCCGTCGTCGTCGACAGCGCGGGCCGCACCGCGAGCGCCACCGGCGCGACCACCAGCGGCGCCCCCGCCGTCGAGCAGCCGCCGACCGCCACCCAGCGCGACTACGCCATCGTCCACTACAAGCGCACCGACGGGGACTACGCCGACTGGGGCCTGTACACCTGGGGCGACATCGCCGACGGCGAAGGCACCACCTGGCCCGCCGGAAAGCCCTTCACCGGCCGCGACGCGTACGGCGCCTTCGCCTACGTCAAGCTCAAGCCCGGAGCCTCCTCGGTCGGCTTCATCGCCGTGAACAAGGACGGCGTCAAGGACACCGACGCCGACCGCGCCATCGACCTCTCCAAGACCGGCGAGGTCTGGATCGAGCAGGGCAAGCCGACCGTCCTGAACGCCGCGCCCGAGGGCGCCTACCCGCCCCAGGACACCACCAAGGCCGTCCTGCACTACAAGCGGGCCGACGGCCAGTACACCGGCTGGGGTCTGCACACCTGGACCGGCGCCGCGAACCCCACCGACTGGAGCAAGCCGCTGGAGCCGGTGCGCACCGACGCCTACGGAGCGGTCTACGAGGTCCCGCTCGCGGCGGGCGCCACCTCCCTCTCGTACATCCTGCACAAGGGCGACGAGAAGGACCTGCCCAGCGACCAGTCCCTCGACCTCAAGGCCAACGGCCACGAGGTCTGGCTGCTCGGCGGCCAGGAGAAGTACCTGCTCCCGCAGCCCAAGGGCAGCGGCGCGGCCCTGGACCTCACCAAGTCCCAGGCCGTCTGGATCGACGGGACGACCGTCGCCTGGAACGGCAGCGACGCCGCCGCCTCCAGCGTCCTCCTCTCCTCCCGCGACGGATCGATCGCGATCAAGGACGGGGCGCTGACCGGCAACCGCCAGGCGCTGCGCCTCAACCCGACGCAGCTGACCGACGCGCAGAAGGCCGCGTTCCCGCACCTGAAGTCGTACGGAGCCTTCACGGTCGACCCGCGCGACCGCGACCGCGTCCGCGAGGCGCTCAAGGGACAGCTCGTCGCCGCCCAGTACGCCGCGAACGGCGCCGTCCTGACCGCCACGGGCGTCCAGCTCGCCGGAGTCCTCGACGACCTCTACGCGACGAAGGCCACCGGGGCCGCGCTCGGCCCGGTCTTCCGGAACGGCCGCCCCACGCTGTCCCTCTGGGCGCCCACCGCCCAGTCCGTCGCCCTCGAACTCGACGGCAAGGCCGTGCCCATGCGCCGCGACGACGCCTCCGGCGTCTGGTCGGTCACCGGCACGCGCGCGTGGACGGGCAAGCCGTACCGGTACGTGGTGAAGGTCTGGGCGCCCGCCGCCAAGGAGGTCGTCACCAACAAGGTCACCGACCCCTACTCCACCGCCCTGACCACCGACTCGGCCCGCAGCCTGGTCGTCGACCTCGCCGACCCGAAGCTCGCCCCCAAGGGGTGGAAGAGCCTGGCCAAGCCCGCGGCGGTACCGCTGCGTGACGCCCAGATCCAGGAGCTCCACATCCGTGACTTCTCGATCGCGGACTCCACGGCCGTCCCGGCCCACAAGGGCACCTACCTCGCCTTCACCGACACCGGCAGCAAGGGCTCCCAGCACCTGAAGGCGCTCGCCGCCTCCGGCACCTCCTACGTCCACCTCCTGCCCGCCTTCGACATCGGCACCATCCCCGAGAAGAAGTCCGAGCAGACCGAGCCGGCCTGCGACCTGAAGGTCTACGCCCCCGACTCCGAGGAGCAGCAGGCCTGCGTGGCCGCCGCCGCGGCCAAGGACGCCTACAACTGGGGCTACGACCCGCTGCACTACACCGTCCCCGAGGGCTCCTACGCCACCGACCCCGAAGGCACCCGCCGCACGGTCGAGTTCCGGCAGATGGTCCAGTCCCTCAACGGCGCCGGACTGCGCACCGTGATGGACGTCGTCTACAACCACACCGTCGCGAGCGGCCAGGCCGACAAGTCCGTCCTCGACAAGATCGTGCCCGGCTACTACCAGCGCCTCCAGGCCGACGGCTCGGTGGCCACCTCCACCTGCTGCGCCAACACCGCGCCCGAGAACGCCATGATGGGCAAGCTCGTCGTCGACTCGGTCGTCACCTGGGCCAAGGAGTACAAGGTCGACGGCTTCCGCTTCGACCTCATGGGTCACCACCCGAAGGAGAACATCCTCGCCGTCCGCAAGGCACTGGACGCGCTGACCGTCGAGAAGGACGGCGTCGACGGAAAGGCGATCGTCCTCTACGGCGAGGGCTGGAACTTCGGCGAGATCGCCGACGACTCCCGCTTCGTCCAGGCCACCCAGAAGAACATGGCAGGCACGGGCGTCGCGACCTTCTCCGACCGGGCCCGCGACGCCGTCCGCGGCGGCGGCCCCTTCGACGAGGACCCGGGCGTCCAGGGCTTCGCCTCCGGCCTCTTCACCGACCCCAACTCCTCGACCGCCAACGGCACTCCGGAGCAGCAGAAGGCCCGCCTGCTCCACTACCAGGACCTGATCAAGGTCGGCCTCTCCGGCAACCTCGCCGACTACACCTTCACCGACACCTCCGGCCGTACGGTCAAGGGCAGCCAGGTCGACTACAACGGCGCCCCGGCCGGCTACGCCGCCGTCCCCGGCGACGCGCTCGCATACGCCGACGCCCACGACAACGAGACCCTGTACGACGCGCTCGCCTTCAAGCTGCCCGCCACGACCTCGGCCGCCGACCGGGCGCGCATGCAGGTCCTGGCCATGGCGACGGCGGCGCTCTCCCAGGGCCCCGCGCTCTCCCAGGCCGGCTCGGACCTGCTGCGTTCCAAGTCGCTCGACCGCAACTCGTACGACAGCGGCGACTGGTTCAACGCGATCCACTGGGACTGCCGGGAGGGCAACGGCTTCGGCCGCGGGCTGCCGCCGGCCGCCGACAACAAGGCCAAGTGGGGGTACGGAAAGCCGCTGCTGACCGCACCGTCCCTGACGGTCGGCTGCGCGCAGATCGACGGCGCCTCCGCCGCCTACCGGGACCTGCAGAGGATCCGTACGACCGAGCCCGCCTTCTCCCTCGCCACCGCCGGGCAGGTCCAGGACACGCTGTCCTTCCCGCTCTCCGGCACCGGCGAGACCCCGGGCGTGATCACCATGCGCCTCGGCGAGCTGGTCGTGGTCTTCAACGCGACCCCGGAACGGCAGGCCCAGCGGGTCGGCGCCCTGGCCGGGAAGGGCTACGCCCTGCACCCGGTCCAGGCATCGGGTTCGGACACCGCAGTGAAGTCCGCCTCCTACGAGGCCGGTTCGGGAACCTTCACCGTCCCGGCCCGTACGGTCGCGGTGTTCAAGGCCGGGTGAGCGCCTTCTCGAGGAGCGTGACCCCGTAACGCGTGCCGTCGGCGGCGAGCTTCCCCGGCTCCTCGCCGACGACCCCGTAGCCCGCGGCTTCGTAGTACGTACGGAGCCGCGGGTTGCTCGTCACACAGTCCAGCCGGGACACCGCCCTCCCACCGGCCGCGATCCGCTCCTCGGCATGCGCGAGGAGCGCGCGGCCGGCGCCGGCGGGGGCGGCCTCCCGGTCGGTCATCAACCGGTGGACGTAGCCCGCGACCGGCGGCTGCGGGCCCCACGCCTGCTCGTCCTCCCACCACAGCTCGTACGCCCCGACGGCCCGGCCCCCGTGGGAGGCCAGCCACACCTCGCCCGCCGAGATCCGCGCCCGGAAGTGCTCCGCGCTCTTGTCGCCCGGCTTCCACTGGTCTATCCCGTTACGTACCATCCAGCGCGCCGCCCCGTCGAACAACCCCACCAGAAGGTCGAGATCACGGTCGTCCGCCTGCCGGAAGGTCACTTGTGCGCTCATGACGATCACCGTAATGGTGTGGCCAGACATCCTCACCACCAGGAGTGACCTCATGCCGCAGATCACCGTCGACTACTCCGCGCCCCTCGACCGGCGCGGCTTCGCGCTCGCGCTGCACCCGCTCGTGGTGGAGACGGTCGACACGCGGCTCGACGCCTGCAAGACCCGCTTCCGCGAGGTCGAGGAGATGGTCGTCGCCGACGGCGCCACGCACGACTCCGTCGTCCACGTCGAGATCGCCCTCCTCGCCGGCCGCACCGACGAGGTGAAGGCGCGGCTCGCCGAGGCCGTGCTCGAGCTGCTTCCGCACCACCTCAAGGAGACGGAGGGCGTCCGGCTCTCCGCCGAGGTGCGCGACCTCGACCCCTCCTACCGCAAGGTCTGAGGCCCGACTACGGCAGTCGCTGCGCGGGCACGGGCGGCGCCAGGTTCATGAGCCGGCCCACCAGGTCGCCGAACGGCCCGTCGACCGGCTCGTCGGCGAGCATCCGGATCAGGATGTCCGCCATCTCCTCGTCGTACGCCGCGCTCACCGCCGCCAGCGCCGCGAAGTCGTGCACCAGCTGCAACTCCAGCTCGGCGCGCGGCACGCGGCGCCCGTCCAGCCAGATCAGCGCCGTCGACTCGGCCAGCGACACCCAGGAGCGGACGACCAGTTCGAGCCGGGCGGAGGGGTTCTCGACCTCCAGATGGGCCAGGATCTGCTCGTAGGCGGCCTGTCGCACCTCGTCGATCATCGCGTTGGTGGTGGAGGAACCCACTGCCGGTCCGCCGCGCATCAGCGCCGCGAAACCCGGTCCGTGATCGTCCACGAAGTCGAAGAACCGGCCCATCACCCGCAGCAGCCGCGCGCCCAGCGGACCCTGCCGCGGCTCCACGAACCGGGCGGCCAACTCGTCGGCCGCCCGCCGCAGCGCCGCCTCGTACAGGCTCTGCTTGCCGGGGAAGTAGTGGTACACCAACGGCCGCGAGATTCCCGCGGCCGCGGCGATCTCGTCGATGGAGACCTCGTCGGGAGAGCGGTGGCTGAACAGCTCGAGTGCCACCCCGATCAGCTGCTGCTTGCGCTCCTCGACGCCCATCCTGCGGCGAACCCCGGTCGTCATGCGAACAGCCTAACCGCCGTCCGTTACGCTCCCACGACATGAGCACCTCCGGTTTGAGCCCGAAACAGGCCCGCCAACTGCGGATAGCGGCCGCGTCCGTGCTGCTGGTCGCCATGGCGGCGGTCCTGGTGATCCGGCTGGCGAGCCGTACGTCCGTCCTGGTCGTCGGCGTGTACGGGCTGGCCATGATCCTCTGCGGCGTGGTGATCGAGCTGTCCCGCAACGGCCGTACCCGTCTGGGCACCTGGCTCCTGGTGGGCGGTCTCGCCGCCGCGCTCGCCTTCGACTGGCTGATCCTTCCCTGAGGTTCCCCCGGACGCGAGCGCCCAGGTCGTGCCCGGCGGATCGGGGTCGGTCAGGCCCTAGAGGTCGAGGACCAGCCGTTCCCCGGCGCACCGCGAGACGCAGATCAGCATCGAATCGGTGCGCTCCGCGTCCGTGAGGAGCTCGTCCCGGTGGTCGATCTCGCCCTCCAGGACCCGCTGTTGGCAGGTCCCGCAGAAGCCCTGCTCGCAGGAGTAGGCGACCCCGGGCATCTCGTCCCGGACCGCGGCGAGTACCGACCGGTCGCCCGCCACCGCCACCGTACGCCCGGAGCGGCGCAGTTCGACCTCGAAGGCGCCTCCGCCGGCCGTCGCGGCGGGGGAGAAGCGCTCCAGGTGCGGGGCCCGGCCCGCGGGCATCGCGGCGGCCACCGCGTCCATCAGCCCGTCCGGGCCGCAGCAGTACACCGCCGTCTCCTCGGGCACCTCGGAGAGGAAGCCGAGCTCCGGCAGGCCGGACTCGTCCTCGGCGACGACCGTCACACGGGCACCGCCCAGCTTCTCGATCTCGTCGAGGTACGGCAGGGTGGCGCGGCTGCGCCCGCAGTACAGCAGCCGCCAGTCGGCGCCCGCCGCCTCCGCCGCGCGCAGCATCGGCAGCACGGGGGTGATGCCGATGCCTCCCGCCACGAAGACGTACGCGGGGGAGTCGACGAGCGGGAAGCGGTTGCGCGGCCCGCGGATCTCGATCTCCGTGCCCACGTGGAGCTGCTCGTGCACCTCGCGCGAGCCGCCCCGGCCGCCCTGCGCCGGTTCGATCAGCCGGGTCGCCACCGTGTACGTGTCGGTGTCGGACGGGTCCCCGCACAGCGAATACTGGCGCACCAGACCGGACGGCAGTACCAGGTCGACATGGGCGCCGGGCTGCCAGGCGGGCAGGCCGGTGCCTTCGAGCCGGAGCCGGACCACGCCCTCGGCGGGTTCGGTGCGCTCGGTGACCAGGACCTTCCGGGTGACGGTCGCGAGGCGGCCGCGGCCCGATGTCGGCTCGTCGAGGGCGGGCATGGGCCACAGCGGGGCGGCGTTGATCCGGCGGCGCATGGCGCGCTTGGCGAGGACCGCGGCCCCGGCGACCAGGACGACGGTACGCAGACGGGGCATGGTCAGCGGCCTCCGTTGGCGCCGGGGGAGTTGGCCAGATACGCGACGGCCTGGGCGGTGTTCCCCTCCTGGGAGGGGTGGTAGGCGCGGCTGAGGTAGCGGGGGACGGCACGCAGCAGGTCGGGCGTGGACGGCAGCACGCCCTCGCGGCCCTTGCGGACGAGCTGGCCCACCGACGCCCTGCCGTCGATGAGGGTGGGGTCGTTCGCCATGAAGAAGCGCGTGCCGCGCTGCCAGAGGAAGACCAGCGCGGTGAAGGCCGTGGCCCAGGTGCGGGCGCGCCGCCGGTAGCCGCCGTCGAGGTGCATGAACAGCTCGAAGGCGACGGAGCGGTGCTCGACCTCCTCGGCGCCGTGCCAGCGCAGCAGGTCCAGCATCGTCGGGTCGGCGCCCCTGCTGTCGAGCTCCTCGGCGTTGAGGACCCAGTTGCCCAGGAAGGCGGTGTAGTGCTCGATGGCGGCGATGAGCGCGACCCGCTCCATCAGCCACCAGCGGCGCGCCCGGCCCGGCGGCAGGGTCCGGTCGCCGAGCAGCTTCTCGAAGAACCAGTCGACCTGGGCGGTGTAGGGCGTGGGGTCCAGGCCGAGCTTCTTGAGGTGCGGGAGCACGTCGTCGTGGGCCTGGGAGTGGACGGCCTCCTGGCCGATGAAGCCGATGACGTCCGCACGCAGCCGGTCGTCGGTGATGAACGGGAGCACCTGCTTGTAGACGTGCACGAACCAGCGTTCGCCGGCCGGGAGCAGCAGGTGCAGCACGTTGATGGTGTGGGTGGTGAACGGGTCGCCGGGAACCCAGTGGAGCGGGGTCTCCTCCCAGTCGAAGGAGACCTTGCGGGCCTTGAGTTCGATGTGCTCCGACGCCACCGGTGCAGGCTGCGTATTAGACATGCCGTCAATGTACTGAGGAGTAAGCAGTTGGCAACAGACTCGTGCACGCGGAATCTTCGGGCGGGGACGGCGACTTGCCGCGCCACACCCGTCGTGTGAGCAGCGCGTCCACCGCCGTCGCCTACCGCAGCGCGCCCACCCGCGTGCCGTCCTTCAGCGTGCCGTGGAGGTCCGCCCGGGCGCCGGCCCGCGCCTTCACCGCGAGCAGCCGGCCCTCCGCCTCGCCCTTCACCCCGCCCGTGGTGCGCAGGGACACGAAGTCCTCGCTGCCGGCGGCCAGGACGTACCACTGCCCGCTCTTCGCCTGCCAGAGCACCCCCGCGAGCACCCGGGGCTCGCGCACCCCGCACGCCGGGGACTCCTCGGCCTTCGCCACGACAGCCGCGGAGGCCGCCGGGGCCGAGGCCGCCGCGTCCGAGGCCGGGGTCGCGGTCGCGCCGGGCGCCGGGACCTGGAACTGGGCGAGCACCCTGCTGCCCGTGCCCCGCCAGGTCTCCGCCCGGGTGCACAGCCAGGCCGCCCTGCCCCCGCCCTCCGGCAGGCGCTGCGTGGCGAACTGCCAGGCGTTGACCGACCGCACCCCGTGCGAGCGGACCGTCGCCAACTGGCAGGCCGTCCGCGCCCATGCCGCCCCGGCGGCCGCCCCCGTCCCGTCCACCGGCGCGGCCGCCGGCGGCCCCGAGGTCAGCCGGGCCGGCGCCAGCTCGCCCAGATCGGTCAGCAGCCGCACCCCCGTCGCGTCCCGCACCTGGAGCGTGTTCCACACCGCGCACTCCCGCGCCTGCGCCGGGCTGGGCATCGGAAGGGTCACCCCGTGCGGGTCCCGCTCCAGCCGCCAGGGCTCCTTCGCGGGCGCCAGCAGGTTCCGTACCGCCGTCTCCCGCACCCAAGGGGCCGTCAGATAGCGGACGTTGGCCGTGTTGCGCGAGACGACGAGGGCCGCGGAGCCGACCGCGTCCGCCCCGTCCGTTCGCGCGAAGTCCAGCGCCGCCCCGCCCGTGCCCCCGGCCGGCTCCGCGTACCGCACCGCCCGCAGCCCGTCGTGGAACAGCACCACGCGCGACCCGTCGACCTCGCCCGCGTACAGCAGCTGCGACGGTCCCATCGGCGGCCCCACCGGCGTCCCGGGCGTCGCCGACGACCGCACCGAACCGCCGGGCCGCGCCCACACCGCGAGCGCCCGCCGCAGCAGCGCCCGGTCGCCCGTCAGGCCGCCCCGCGCAGGCCACACCGAGAAGTCCGTACGTGCCGAGCTCTGCCAGAACCCCGCGGGGACCCGCTTCAGCGTCCCCGGGTCGAGCGCCGCCTCGGCCGCCGGATTGCGCGCGTACGAAGGCGCCGCGGCGCCGTTCCGCCCCCAGCCGTCCCCCGGCAGGCCGAGCAGCGTCCCGCACACCACCACGGCCGCCGCGGCGGCGAGCGCGGCCTTGCCGTGCTGACGGCGGCGCATCAGATCCGTCGGCCTGGCCTGCAGCGAGCACGGATCGAACTCGGGGGATTCGAGCAGCGCGGCCGTGCCCACCCCCGCCGCCGCCTCGACCCCGTCCGCCTCCTCCAGGGCCGCCCGCGCCTCCGCCTCCGGCACCCCGGCCGCCGCGAGCACCCGCAGCACCTCCGGGTCGCCCTGCCGCTCCAGGCCCCGCAGCACGTACACCGCCCGCGCCGGCCCGGACAGGGCGGAGAGCCGCTGGTCCAGGGCCAGTTCGTCGGCGCCGCCGGCCCGCGGGAACAGCCGCAGCCCCCACACATGCGGCAGCAGCGGCGGGAACTGCGCCCGGCGCGGCAGCGCCCGGCGCTTCAGCGGCAGCCCCGCGATCAGCGCCTGCCGCAGCACCTCGCCCCGTACGTACGCGTACCCGGGGTCGACGGCGTCCTCGGAACGGCGCGCTCCGGGGACCCCGGCCCCCGACGTCCTGCGGCGCGGCAGCGACCGCTGGACCAGCGCGTGGGCCGTCAGCACCCGGCGGTTGCGCCCCAGCGAGGGCGGCAGCACGAGGTACGCGATCCGGACCAGCCGCGGATAGTGCTCGACGAGCGCGGCCTCGGCCTGTTCGACATCGACCGGGCCGAGGGGGGAGGGGGCGAGTTCCTGGGTGCTCACATTCAGCAGAACGAGCGAATCATCCGATGGTCACCCCGGCCGACGAGCCCCTCGGAGCTCCCTCGGAGTCCTCCCCAAGTCCCCTCCGAGCGCCCTCGGAGTCCCCTCCGAGCCCTCCCCGAGCCCTCCGGAGGCCCTCGCGCCTCAGGCCTCGTACACCGTCAGCCGCTCCCGGATCACGGCCGTCACCTCGTCCGGGACGCCCAGCCCCTCCCGTACGTACTTCTCCATCGAGCCGTGCCGGACCGCCACCTCGTCGAGCCCCGCCTCCAGGTACGCCGGTACGACGCCGATCAGCGCCAGCGCCAGCTCGGGGTCGCCGCCCTGCGCCGTGAACCCCTCGATCATCGGCGCGAAGGCCTGCCGGACGCCCGGGTTGACCGACAGGAACTCCGCCATGACCGTCTTCTCGTCCGCACCCAGCAGCGACAGCACGATCGTCGCCGCCCAGCCGGTGCGGTCCTTGCCGGCCGTGCAGTGGAAGAGCAGCGGGCCGGCGTGCGGATCGCCCAGCTCCTCGAGGAAGGCCCGGTAGGAGGCGCGCGCGGAGTCGGTGCTCACGAAGGCCCGGTAGGTCCGGCGGAAGGCGTCCTGCGCCCGGCCCCCGCCGAGGTACTCCTCGGCCAGCGCCGGATCGGTCAGCAGCTTCTTCAGCATGGCAGCGGGCGGAAGGCCGCTGGTGGCCAGATGGTCGGCGAGCACGTCCGCGATGAGCAGCCGCCCGCCCGGCGGGAGGCGGTCGGGCCGGTCGACGCGTTCGTGCTCGGTGCGGAAATCGACGACCGTGCGGATGCCGAGCGCCGCCACCACGGGCTCGGCGGGGTCGAACCGGTCGAGCTGGGCGGAGCGGAACACCCGGCCCGCGCGGACGCTGCGCCCCTCGCCGAGGGGGAGGGTGCCGAGGTCACGGAGGTTGGCCACGCTCGTGGCGGGGATGGCGGGCATGGCATCGACTCCTCCATATCGGTACCTGTCGGACCAAACCGTAACCGATCGGATTCCGCTCCTCCCGGCGCGACCGGGCGGGCAGGATGGGCGGATGCTGATGCGTACGCGACGAACGGCGATGGTGGCGGTGGCGGTGCTGGTGATGCTGACGGGGTGCGAGTCGGCGCCCGAGGAGGCGACCGGCACCCTTGAGCAGCTCGCCGAGAAGGCGGAGTGCGCTCCGGACGTCCAGACGGACGCGGCCGAGCTGCGCCAGGCGAAGTGCGCGACGGACGACGGGGCGTACGTCCTGACGACCTTCGCGACCGACCGGGGCCAGCGCGAGTGGCTCAACCAGGCCAAGGACTACGGCGGTTCGTATCTGGTCGGCCGCAAGTGGACGGTGTCGGGCGACTCGGGGACCGTGGAGAAGGTACGCGAACGGCTCGGTGGTCAGGTCGAGACCACCGAGCCGCACGCGCCGCACGCGTCACATTCCGCCGGACACCACTAGGGCCTGCCCGGGAGGCTGCCCGCCGCTGCTCCTAGGAGCAGCGGCGCCCCTCGTTGATGCAGCTCACCACCCTCCGCATCAGCCGCGCGTCGAAGACGTTGATGAAGTCGCCGTGGTCCGTCACCGGTTTGTGCAGCTGCTCGGGGAACGAGTCGACGGCGAAGCCGGGGCCGGGCGGAACGTCGTAGACGATCCGCTGCACGAGCTGCGGGATGGCCCGGAAGCCGTTGCCGCAGCGCCCGCTCGCCGGGTCGGCGAAGGCCACATGGGTGCGATGGTTGGCGCTGTCGGTGTTCCGCCCGTCCCAGCAGCTCTGGAACCGGAACGTCCGCACCACCTTGCTGCCCTGAGGACAGATCGGGTACTTGTCCTTCAGCTGCCGGTCCTCGAAGCCGGTGCAGGACCACGAGGCGTTGGCATTGGCGTCGCCGTTGGTGAACGCCTTGGCGTCGCCCGTGATGATCCGCAGGAACCGCGGCATCGCGGTGACCTTGGAGACCGGACTGCCGACGAAGTTCAGCGTGACCTGCGCCGGCGTCTGGATCTCGCCGACGTTCTTGTCCTTGCCGCCGCCGTCGGCCTGGGCGTCGTTTTCCGCCTGCCCGTTCTGGAGCCGCAGGACGGGCCAGTAGTAGGTGGACCGGTCGCCCTGGTTGCGGCAGGTGGTCCGCCCACGGGCCAGGTCGTTGTCGCTCGCGAAGGCGTCGTTGGCCTGGTTGCCCACGTAGTCGTGCATATGGTGGGCGCCGTTGCTCACACCCGGCGCGACGATGACGTTGTCCGGGTTGAACTTGCCGTTCTGGTTGCGTCCGCAGTCGGTGGCGAACGTGCCGCGCGAGGCGCCCGAGCGCTGCCGGGGCTGCTTCACATTCGGCTGTACGGAGCGGATGTCGACGAAGTCGGAGGCCTCCGGCCCGTTCCCGGACTGCCCCTCCGGCTCCTCCTCCTGCCCCTCCCCGCCACCGTCGTCGTCCGCGCGCAGGGTGCAGGGCGCGAGATCGTCGAGCTGGCGGCCGGTCAACTGCCCTATCCGCTGCAGGATGTTCAGCCGCTCGTTCTTGAGCGGCGTCAGGATCTGCTGCTCGGCGAACTGGGGATCGCTCTCCACCCGTTCCTTGTTGTCGGCGAAGCGCTGGTACGCGACGGTGATCTGGCTGTCCAGCGTGGCGAGTTCCCGGTCCACCGCACCCCGTACGGACTCGGGGACGTCCGTCAGCTCCTCGGAGACATCGGGACAGTCGATCGTGGAGACCGCGTTTGTCCGGTCGGGCGGCGGATCACCCCAGCCCTCACCGGCCGAGGCATAGACATTGGCGGCGATCAGGCCGCCCCCGCCCAGAATCAGGGCGACGGAGGCGGCCACCGCTCGTTTCGCGCGTGTCGAACGTTTTCGTGTGCGTCGCATGGGCCTTCATACGTACGACAGGCCCCATGCGTTCAGCCGAATCGACACGGACATCAGTCCGAGAGGAGCGCGGCCTCCCGTTCCGGGGAGAGACCCACCTGCGGCCGGTCCGCGCGCTGCGGCGCCGACCCTCCGATCGACTCCAGCCAGGCCCAGGTGTCCGCGACCGTCTCGTCCACCGGGCGGCAGCGCAGCCCCGCCGCCACCGCCTTGGAGACATCGGCGGCGTGGATCGCGTCGTACAGCTCGCCCGGCGGAATCCACACCGGCAGGTCGGACCAGGGCTCGACACCGGCCGCGAGCAGCTTCTCCGGGTCGGTCCAGCGCAGTTCGGCGTCCGATCCGGTCTCCCGCACACAGGCGTCGAGCAGCTCGCCCATGGTCGCGTGCCCGGACGGCGAGATCAGGTTGTACGGCCCCGAGATCCCGGCCCCGGCCGCGTCGAGCGTCCACTCGGCCAGATCGCGGACGTCGATGTACTGCAGCGGCAGCGCGCGCGGGCCCGGCGCCAGGACAGGGCCGCCCCGGGCGATCCGCCCCAACCACCAGGGCAGCCGGCCCACGTTCTCGTACCGGCCGATGATCAGCCCCGCGCGGACGAGGAGGGTGCGGTCGGCGCCGAACGCCTCGAGGGCCGCCAGTTCGCCGCCCCGCTTGGCCTCGCCGTACGGCACGTCACCGGCGTCCGGCGAGCCCTCGACCAGCGGACCGTCCTCGGCCAGACCCGCCGCCGGCGGCCAGGCGTACACCGAACGGCTCGACACATAGACGAAGCGGTCCACCCGGTCCGCGAGCAGCCGGGCCGCGTCGCGGACCGCCGACGGCGCCGCCGACCAGGTGTCCACGACCACGTCCCAGGCCGGCTTCTCGCCGGACGTGAGGGCGGCGAGCCCGTCCGGGGCCAGACGGTCGCCGAGCAGCGAACGGGCCCCGGCCGGCGGCTCGTACCGGCCCCGGTGGAAGACCGTCACCTCCCAGCCCCGGGCGAGCGCCGCCTCGGCCACGGCACGCCCCACGAATTCGGTCCCGCCCAAGATCAGAAGTCTCATGCCTCGACTGTGCACGGTGCGAGGCATTGACGCCCAGTCGTTCCTCTACGGGAGAAACACGGGAACGGAAGGGAAATACGGAGTCGGTCTCCCGCCGAGGACAGCGGGATGTCACCATGGCCGAATCATGACGGAAGCCCGGTCGCCGATACGCGCCCTGCGAGCCGCACTTTTCGCGGCGGTGTGCGTGACATTGGCAGCCGTGGGCCATTCGTCCATGTCTGCGCATGACATCCCCACCGGGTCGCTGTACCTGGCCTTCGCCGTCACGGCCGGCCTGGCATGGCTGGCCGGTGGCCGCCGACGGGGCGCGTACGCGATCGCCGCAGGCGTGACCGCCGTACAGACGGCCCTGCACCTGATCTTCTCGGCGGGCCAGGCGCACGGCGCCGCGGACCACGCGGCCATGGGGCACATGGCCATGGAACCGGCGATGGACCCAGCGATGGTTCCGGCCATGGAGACGGCCACCGGCCACTCCTCCCTCGGCATGATCGCCGCCCACCTCCTCGCCGCCCTGATCTGCGGCCTCTGGCTGGCCAGAGGCGAGGCCGCGCTCTTCGCGCTCGCCAGGACCGTCGGGACGCTCGCCTTCACACCGCTCCGCCTGCTGCTCACCGTCGTCCGCGTACCCGAACTCCCGCACCCCGTACCCCCGCGCCCGCACACCCGCCGGCTGCACGGCGTCGTCCTCGCGCACACCCTGTCCCGGCGCGGCCCGCCCCGGCTGTCCGAACCCCGCGCCACAGCCCTCGGAGCACACGTCTGACCCGGGGGCCGATTCCCCCTGTCGACACCGACTCCTAGGACAGTCATGACCATTGACGATCCCGCGCGCCCGGACACCGCGGAAGCGCCCACCACCCCCGAGAGCGCCGCCGCGAACGGGAAGGGGACCTGGAGCGCCCTGCGCCCCCTCGTCCTGCGCCTGCACTTCTACGCGGGCGTCCTCATCGCCCCCTTCCTGCTCGTCGCCGCCACCAGCGGCCTGCTCTACGCGCTCTCCTTCCAGGCCGAGAAGGTCCTCTACGCGCACGAGCTGGAAGTCCCCGTCGGCGACAAGGTCCTGCCGCTCTCGCAGCAGGTCCACGCCGCCACCAAGGTCAACCCCAACGGCACCGTCACCGCCGTCTGGCCCTCCGCCGAGGACGGCGCCACCACCCGCGTCCTCATGGCCGACCCCGACGTCGAGGAGGGCAAGTCCCTCGCCGTCTTCGTCGACCCGTACACCGCGGAGATACGCGGACAGCTGCCCAGCTTCGGCAGCTCGGGCGCGCTGCCGCTGCGCACCTGGCTCGACGAACTCCACGCCGATCTGCACCTCGGTGAGCTCGGCCGCAACTACAGCGAACTCGCCGCCAGCTGGCTGTGGGTGATAGCCCTCGGCGGCCTGCTGCTCTGGATCGGCCGCAAGCGGAAGAACCGCCGCGCCCTGATCGTCCCCGAGCGCGGCCCGAAGTCCCGCCGCCGCACGCGCTCCTGGCACGGCTCGGTCGGCCTGTGGGCCGTGACCGGTCTTGTCCTGCTGTCCGCCACCGGTCTGACCTGGTCGCGGTACGCGGGCGAGAACATCGACATGGTCCGTGAACAGCTCGGCGGCGCCACCCCGTCCGTCTCCGCGACGCTCGAAGGCGCGACGGCCGGCGGCTCGGGCCACGAGGGCCACGGCAGCGGCCACGGCGGCGGGCACCAGACCCCGGCCGCCAAGGGCCCGGACGTCGGCATCGACCAGGTCGTCGAGGCGGCCCGCGCGAAGGGCATCGAGGGCAAGATGTCCGTCGTCCTGCCCTCCGAGGGCAAGGGCTATGTCGTCAAGGAGACCGACACCCAGTTCCCCGTCCACCTGGACTCGGTGGCCGTGAACCCGGCCGACGGCACGGTCATGGACGAGCTCCGGTTCGCCGACTACCCGGTGCTCGCCCAGCTGACCCGCTTCGGCATCGACGCCCACACGGGCGTCTTCCTGGGCCTGTTCAACCAGCTGGCGCTCGCCGCCCTGGCGCTCTCCCTCATCCTGCTCATCCTCTGGGGCTACCGGATGTGGTGGCTGCGCCGCCCCGGCCGGCCGGTCGCCCGCGGAGCCTGGCGGAAGGTCCCGCCGACGATGCTGCTGCCGCTGCTCGCGGTAACGGCCCTCGTCGGCTGGTTCGTCCCGATGCTGGGCCTCAGCCTGCTGGCGTTCCTGGTGGTCGACCTCGCCCTCGGCCTGCTGGCCCGGGCGAGGTCCAAGGCGGCCTGATCAGGGCGTGTACTTGTAGCCGACCCGCCGCACGGTCTGGATCGTGCGGCGGTGCTCGGCACCCAGCTTGCGGCGCAGCCGGGCGACATGGACGTCGACGGTCCGCCCGTCGCCCACATGCCCGTACCCCCAGACCGTCGTGACCAACTGGTCGCGGGTGTGCACCCGGTGGGGGTGGGCGACGAGGTGCGCGAGCAGCTCGAACTCGAGGTACGTGAGGTCCATCGGCTGCCCGTCCACCACGGCGATCCGCTGAACGCTGTCGATGGACACCGGCCCCTGCTCCTCGGCCACGGGGCCGGGTGCCGGCACGTGCGGCTGCTGGTCGGCGGGCAGCAGAACCAGATACCCGACCATCGGCGGCCGCCCGGGCAGCGTGGGCAGGGCGTTGGGAGGCGCGGGCAGCAGCGTGGCGCCCGGCGGCAGGAAGTCCGCGACGCGGGCGAGGTCGACGACCTCGTCGGGGTCGACGGCACGGAGTCGGGGCCGGTGGGGACGAACAGCGGTCAGGGACGCGGTGCCGGACTGGGTGTGGGCCATGGAAGCTCAGCTCTTTCGCGCGGAGAAACGGACGGACGGGTGTCGTACGTCATGCGCGTCGGCCGAAGGCCACGGAACCGGACGGTGGCCGGTCGGGCGTTAGGGGGTCGACGCGTTCCTCACGCGCCGACAGCACCGGTCGAAGTCATGGTGCTGCCGGGAAGGCCAGAACGGCTCGAGGTCGAGGCGACCTGTCGCGGTGTCGTTCTGGATGCTGGCCATATCCCTAGTCTACTACTCGGGAATAGAAAACAGACCCGGGTTTGCCGCTCGGATCGTCGATGGCTTCGAAGAGGTCCGGCTGCGTCCAGCCCTCACGTGGTGAGTGTGAGGGCAGGGGCCTGTGACTCGCCCCCGCGGACCCACATCCACCAGCCGCGGGCGGCGATGTTGTGGGACGAGTTCAGGTCCGCGTGCTCGACGAAGCCGCAGGACCTGCATGCGAACACGGCCTGCGAGGGCCTGTTGCGCCGGTCGATGTGGTGGCACTGAGAGCATTCCTGGCTGGTGTACGCCGGATCCACGTACACCACGCGCACTCCGGCGCGCTTCGCCTTGTAGGCGATGAACGTGCCGAGCTGGTCGAAGGACCAGGTGTGCAGGGTGGCGCGTTGGGGCTTCCTGAGCCGTACCCGCTCGCGGATGCCCGTCAGTTCTTCCAGGGCGATCCCGCGACCGGTGCGTTGAGCCTCCGCCACGATGCGCTTACTGATCTTGTGGTTGATGTCACGGGCACGGCGTGCTTCCTTGCCCGCATGTCTCTTTGCCCGCCTCCTGGCGGATTTGCTGTTCTTCCTCTGCAGCTTCGTGCGTAGGCGCCGGTCGGCCTCGCGACGGCGGTTCAGACGCCGTCCACTGTGCCGCGCGCCGGTGGAGGTCGTGGCGATGTTGACGATCCCCAGGTCCACGCCCACGAATCCGATCGGCTGGCTGGTCTCCGCTTCGGGGACCTCGCAGGTTGCGAGCAAGTACCACTGTCCGGCCTGACACAGAAGATCCGACTCACCCCTGCGGCGAGAGGCAAGCAGGGCCAGCTGCCCGGCCTGCCCTGTGAAGGCGATGCCCTTCATCCGCCCGGATGTCGTCCAGATCGACACCGTTCTCGCCTCCGGTTGCCAGGACAGGCACCGGTCATCGAACGGTTGGGCCGCATCAGGACGGAAGACGACCGCCTCCCCGGTGGCCTTGGCATACCGCTTGGATCCCGGCTTGCCGAGGTTTCCGACTCTCAGGTTCGCCTTCAGCGCGGCATACGCATCGGCGACCTTGCGCAGCACATGCAGTGAGGGCTGTGCCGACAACCCCCTGGCTTTCAACTCCATGTATGCCAGTGCCTGCAGAGCCGCCCGAGAGGTTCGCCCGTGTTGGAACGCCTGGAAGGACAGCCAGTTCGCCGCCTCATTGCAGGCGTGCAAGGTCGCCCTGAGCGCGGCTGCCTGCTCAGGCGTCGGAAGGAGCTTGACCCGCACGACCAGCTTCACGCCTTGGACGCTACCCGGCACCCCGTGACGCGGGGCCGGCTTCGCCCGATGCCAATGGAACGTGCGACATGTCGTACGGGCGTTCGTTTGTGGTGACAGCGAAGGGGCGCCCACCGTGACGGTGGGCGCCCCTTCGGAGTGCGGTGGGGGTGGATCAGACCTGGCCGGCCTTCTCCAGGGCCTCGCAGCAGGTGTCGACCAGCAGACGCGTCACCACGTAGGGGTCCACGTTCGCGTTCGGGCGACGGTCCTCGATGTAGCCCTTCTGGTCCTGCTCGACCTGCCACGGGATACGGACCGAGGCACCGCGGTCCGAGACGCCGTAGGAGTACTGATCCCACGGGGCGGTCTCGTGCAGACCCGTCAGGCGGTCGTCGATGCCCGCGCCGTAGTTCTTGACGTGGTCGAGCGGCTTGGAGCCCTCGCCCAGGGACTCGCACGCGGTGATGATCGCGTCGTAGCCCTCGCGCATCGCCTTCGTGGAGAAGTTGGTGTGCGCGCCCGCGCCGTTCCAGTCGCCCTTCACCGGCTTCGGGTCCAGGGTCGCGGAGACGTTGAAGTCCTCGGCCGTGCGGTAGAGCAGCCAGCGGGCCACCCACAGCTGGTCGGCGACCTCCAGCGGCGCCAGCGGGCCGACCTGGAACTCCCACTGACCGGGCATGACCTCGGCGTTGATGCCGGAGATGCCCAGACCCGCCTGCAGGCAGTTCTCCAGGTGCGCCTCGACGACGTCACGGCCGAAGATCTCGTCGGCGCCGACACCGCAGTAGTAGCCGCCCTGCGGGGCCGGGAAGCCGCCGACCGGGAAGCCGAGCGGGCGCTCGCCGTCGAAGAAGGTGTACTCCTGCTCGATGCCGAAGATCGGCTCCTGGGCGGCGTACTTCGCGTAGACCTCGGCCAGCGCGGCACGGGTGTTGGACTCGTGCGGCGTCATGTCCGTGTTGAGGACCTCGCACATCACCAGGATGTCGGCACCGCCACGGATCGGGTCCGGGCAGACGAAGACCGGCTTGAGGACACGGTCCGAGGCGTGGCCCTTGGCCTGGTTCGTGCTGGATCCGTCGAAGCCCCAGATCGGGAGCTCCTCGAGGGTGGCGCCCGTGCCCGGCAGTATCTTCGTCTTCGAGCGAAGCTTCGCGGTCGGCTCGGTGCCGTCGATCCAGATGTACTCAGCCTTGAAGGTCACGGGCCTCATCCTTTGGCGTGCTGCTGCGGGGTTTGCTGCGGCTCGCGACGCTGCGAGAGCTGCGTTGTGTGTCTGCGCGCAGCTTCGCAACACGGGATTTCCCGGTCGTTGCCCGTTTGTGAACCCCGTGTTACTCAGGCTTCCTCTGTTTCGCGGATTCGCTGTGCGACCACGTGCGCGTTGAGGAGCGAGCCGAGCCCGGCGCCCTCGACACGCCGTACGAGCTCGGCGTACGTCGTGCCGAGCGCCTCCGCCGTACGCCCCACATGCCAGTCGCAGTCCGCGAGACGGCGCAGCAGATGGCCCTTTCTGATCTGGTTCTCGGAGAGCCGGAAGGTCTTCAGGTACAGCGTCCGCCCCTTGTGGTCGGCGATCAGTTCGCCGATGTGCTGTTCCTCACCCCCTCGCCGGAACGGCGGGAGGAAACGGTACAGATCGTAGGAATCCATCCGATACACCCGCTCGAAGGCGTACGAGGTCTCCAGCAGGTCCCGAGCCATCAGGCCGTCGTGCGCCTCCGCCCAGGAGCGCACCTGGGCCCGGGCCGCCGCGCGCAGATCCGCGAGGGTGCGGACGGAGCCGCCCTCGTCCCGGATGCGTGCGGTGAACTCCGGGACCGGGGCGCCGTAGAAGGCGTACTGGTGCACCAGCTCTCCGTACAGGTCCTCGACCAGCGTCGGGTGCAGGACGCGGTAGTCCTCCGGGTGCGGGACGACGAAGGCGGCCGCCAGGGAGTCGGCGACGTACAGCATGAGCCCGCACTGCCCCGGGTGGATCTCGAAGATCCGCAGCGCTTCCGCGAGACCCGGCACACTCCACCCCGCGTACGCCGCCTCGGCACGCGGCGACAGACCCTGGCGTACCGCCTGCTGGGACCATTCGTCCCAGACGACGGACGGCCCGCCGAAGTGGAGCGCCAGATACCCCTCCAGGGCGAGGTGGAGGGGGAGGAAACGGAGCCTCTTCTCGCCGTGCCGCCGCTTGGCGAGACGGTGATGGCGGCGTACGGGAACGGCGCGCGGCTCGTGGGTCCCGAGCCGGGTGCCGTACGCCGCCGACTCACGCTCGTCCCCGGACGTCCCCGACCAGTTCGCGACGAGGCCGTGCGGGATGTACGAGGTGTAGGTCGTACGGTCCCCGAGGTCGACCGCGCCGCCGTCCCCGTACACCTCACGGTGGAGCCGCAGCCCCTCCACCGGCTCGGGACGGACGAGCGGCACCAGCCGGACGCCACCCCAGATCTGGGCGGGCCGGGCCTCCAGACCGGTCAGATCGATCCGGGTCATCGAGACGCCCCCTTCAGGAACAGCTCCACCCGCCGGTCGAGGTACGCCCGGAGCTCCGCGAGCCCGGTCCGTCCCTCGGCGAACTGGGCGATCTCCACCAGCGCGGCCAGGTCCTCCGCGTCCCTGATCCCGGCGGTCGGCACGCTCGGCGCGAGCCGGCGCACATCGAATCCGGCCGCGTCGTATACGGGGTTCACATGGACCGCGCTCGTCCGCCGCTCCGGGTCGAGCCGGGTCCGCCAGACGCGCAGCACCTCGCCCGCGAGTCCCGGCGGCGCGTTGTCCCAGCCGTCCGAGACGATCACCAGCCGCTCGGGGGCGACCGGGCCCTCCAGCGCGTCGAGGATCCTCGTCCCCAGCGGAGTCGGCCCCCAGGGCCGCACGAGCAGCGGATCGGTGGCGCCGGAGGTCCAGTGCGCGGAGTACGCCCCCGGTGCCGCGAGGGCTTCGAGGAGGAAGTGGCAGCCCAGGGCGACCGCCAGCGGGCGGCGCCGCTTCACGGCCGAACCGGAGGCCGAGTAGCTGTCGTCGAGGACCGCCACGACCCTGCCCCAGGTGCCGGCGTACGGCCCCGCCACCCGGCCGGCGGCCGCCCGCAGCGCGGCCGTCAGCTCGGCGCGGCGGGCGACCCGCTCCCCGAAGGGGAGGGAGAGGACGTAGAGCGCGAGCCGGGTCAGCGGCATGACGGTCAGATCGCTCGCCCGCTCCGTGCGCAGTCGCTCCAGGCGCGTCATCCGGGGCGCGATCCGCTCCAGGAAGACCTCGCGCGGGACGCCGTGCTTCGCGGCGAACCCCTCGGCGACGGTGAACGGCAGCTCGTACAGCGCGCCCTGTTCGTAGTGCGCGCGGCGATGGGCGTCCAGGAAGGCGTGCTCGTAGCGGACCCGGCGGCCGGGTGCGAAGAGGAAGTCCCCGCACTCGGCTTCGGGGAGGGGGAGGTGGGTGTGCCGGGCGACGGTCTTCAGGTCGGCGCGGTACTTGACGGCGTCGTGCCCGAGGTCGGCGCGACCGGCGAGCCACTCGCGGACGATCGCGCGGGTGCGGCGGTTGTTGACCTTGGCGGTGCGCAGGGCGCGGAAGAGGCGGTAGACCCGCTGCGGGGGCAGCAGCGCGAGCCGTGCGGCGATCAGCCGCCCCTCGGCCCGCTTCTCGGCCGGGCCGCCGGCCTCGTCGGAGGTGCGCAGCAGCTGCTCGACGATGGTGGCGGCGTTGTGGTCGTTGATGTCGAGCGCGAGCGCTGCGGCGTACACGGGGCGGTAGTTGACCCGGACGTACTCGTGAAGGAAGGCGAGGGACAACCTCTGCTCACCGGCGGAGGAGCGGAACTCCCGCTGTCCGGTGGCGGTGACGGCCGCGTTGACGAAGAGCAGGACGTCCTCGGCGGCGATGAGGTCGGAGAGCGTCTCCTTCATGGGGTCCCCTCGCAGTGGGCATGGGTGCCGGCCGGGGAATGGGGGCGCGAACAGCGAAAACGTTGCTTCAAAGGCAGGTCCCGGAAGTCGCACCGGAGTCCCGCGGCCGGCGCACGAAAAGTAACACCGGGGGAGGGTACGGCGGCTACCGGTTTACCCGGGGGGCCGTCCCCTCGTCCCGTCGGGGCGGCAGAATGGGGGTATGACCAGGCTTCCGGGCGTGACGCCCCGTATCGGACTGCTCGGCACCGGCCCCTGGGCCGCCCGTACCCACGCCCCCGCGCTCGCCGCGCACGACGGCGTCGAGTTCGTCGGGGTGTGGGGGCGGCGGGCCGAGGCCGCGGCCGAGCTCGCGGCCGCGTACGGCACGACCGCGTACGACGACGTGGACGCGCTCCTCGACGCATGCGACGCCGTCGCCTTCGCCCTTCCCCCGGACGTACAGGCCCCGCTCGCCGTCCGGGCCGCGGCCGCCGGCTGTCATCTGCTGCTGGACAAGCCGGTCGCCACGACGCCGGCCGCGGCCCGCGAGGTCGCCGAGGCGGCCGAGAAGGCCGGCGTCGCCTCGGTGGTCTTCTGCACGCTCCGGTTCGCGGAGCCGACGGCAGGGTGGATCGACGAACAGGCGGCGGCTGGTGGCTGGTTCCTGGGCGAGGCGCACTGGCTGGGCTCGCTGTACGGCCCCGGATCCACGAGCGCGTACGCGGACTCGCCCTGGCGGCGCGAGAAGGGCGGCCTCTGGGACGTCGGCCCGCACGTCCTCTCCGTGTACCTGCCGGTGCTCGGCGACGTCACCGAGGTGACGGCCGTACGGGGCCCGGCCGACACCCGGCACCTGGTCCTGCGGCACGCCTCGGGCGCGAGCAGCACGGCGACGCTCACCCTCTCCGCCCCGCCGGAGGCGGCGGAGGCCGCGCTCACCCTGCACGGCGCGCGCGGCCGGGCCGCGATGCCCGCGTGGGACGGGGCGTTGGGCGCGTTCCGCGGGGCGGTGGACGCGCTCGTCGAGGCGGCGCGGACCGGGGTGCCGCACGGGTGCGACGCCAGGTTCGGGGTGCGGCTCACGGAGATCCTGACCCTGGCGGAGGAGGCGGTGGGTCCCTCGGGACCCACCGCCTGAGGGGCCGGGCATGCGAGTCGAATACGACGCCGAGGCGGACATGGCGTACATCTACCTCGTCGACACGATCGCCCCCGGCGAAGCCGCCCAGCAGGTGATCGCCGGGGACGACATGACGGCGGTGCTCGATCTCGACTCCCAGGGCCGACTCCTGGGCATCGAACTGTTCACCGGACGCCGGTTGCACCCCCGCCTCATGGAGATCGCCGAGCCCCCTGGGGGAGCCGGCCCGGACCCGGCTTAGGGCCTGCCCGGCGGATCAGGGTCGGACAGGCCCTAGCCCACCCGCTCGATCCGGGCCTTGCGGATCAGGAACTTCCCGGGCTCGCGAACCTGCTCGAAGGCCTCGTTGTTGAGCAGCACGCAGCTGCCGGAGACGGACGTGACCTCGACGGTGGTCGACTTGGAGTTGTCGAGGTTGGTCACCTTGAGGCGGGTGCCGAGCGGGAACTGGTTGCTCGACGCGGCCGGGGTACCGCCCTCGCCGGAGAGCGTGACGGTGGAACCGGCGCAGACGACGTCCCCGGCACCGCCGCCCGCGCCGCCCCCACCCGCGGGCGGCGCGGGCTGCGTCGTGGCCGGGGCCGAGGTGGCCTCCCCCGCACCGCCCCCGTTCGCGTTCCCGGCCCCGTTGCCGTTCCCGCCGCCGTTGGCGTTCCCGTTTCCGCCGCCGTTCGCGTTCCCGTTGCCACCCCCATTCGCGTTGCCGTTGCCGCCCCCGTTCGCGTTCCCGTTTTCGCTCCCGCCCCCGACCTCACACCCCGACGCCGCCTGCTTTCGCCGGATCTCGGCGATCACGGCCTCCCGGTTGGCGATCCGTGCCTGCGACAGCGCGTCCGGGTTGGCGCGCTGGTCCGCGATGAACCGCTCGTTGTTCGCGAGCGCCGTGGCCAGCCCGTCGCAGGCCACGGACGCCTGACTCGTACCGGTCAGCACCACGGCCGTCCCCCCGGCGAGCACGAGGGCACTTGCCACCAGCGCGATCTTCTTCTTCCGGCTGAGCGTTTTTCTGCGTGACACGTGAGGCTCCGTTCGTTTCCTGTCGGTTCCTGTGGCGTCAGATACGCGGAGCGCGCCGGTTCTGCTCAATGCGGATGTCAACTCAGGGCGGAACCAAGGGCGTTGCACAGTGCGTCGAGGGCCCCGCCGTACAACCGCTCGGGCGGCGTCGCGTACCCCACGACCAGCCCGTCTTTCTCCGTGCCCCCGACGTCCTCCGGATGCCGGTACCCGCTCAGCCCCTCCACTGCGACCCCGTGCCGCTCCGCCGCCGTGAGTGCCGCGCGCTCCGTCCCCGCCGGGAGCTCCACCACGGCGTGCAGCCCGGCGGCGATCCCCGTCACCCGTACCTGCGGCACACGTTCGCCGAGTACCGTCACCAGCCGGTCGCGGCGCTCACGATGGCGCCGGCGCATCCGCCGTACATGCCGGTCGTACCCGCCCGAGGCGAGGAAGTCGGCGAGGGTGAGCTGCTCGGTGGCGGAGGAGTACGGTTCGCGCTCGCCCTTCGCCGCCAGCACGCCGTCCACCAGCCCGCCCGGCAGCACCATCCAGCCGATCCGGAGGGTGGGGGAGAGGCTCTTGCTGACGGATCCGACGAAGGCCACCCGATCGGGGTCGAGGCCCTGGAGCGCGCCGACGGGCCGGCGGTCGTAGCGGAACTCCCCGTCGTAGTCGTCCTCCAGGACGAACCCGCCGGTCGCCCGCGCCCAGTCGACGGCGGCCGCGCGCCGCTCGTGATGCAGCGGCCCGCCCGTCGGAAACTGATGCGCGGGCGTGAGCAGCACGGCGCTCGGCCCGTGGCGGAGCTCGCCGACGCGCGCCCCCTCCTCGTCGACGGCCACCGGCACGGTACGGACCCCGGCCTCGGCGAGCAGCCCCCGGTGGAAGGGGAGCCCGTACCCCTCCACCGCCCACGTACCGGGCAGGATGCGGGCGAGGAGCCGCAGCGCGTGGGCCGCGCCCGAGCAGACCACGATCCGGTCCGGCACGGTCCGCACTCCGCGCACCCGCGCCAGATACGCGGCGAGCTCCCGGCGCAGCTCCAGCCGTCCCCGTGGATCGCCGATGCCGAAGGCGTCGTGCGGCGCGGCCGTCAGCGCCCGTCGCGCCGAGGCCAGCCAGGCCGTACGGGGGAACGCCGCCGGGTCCGGCTTGCCCTGGACGAGGTCGTACGGGAGTGCTCGTACCGTGTCGCGGGGCGCGCCCTCGGCCGCCGGGGCCGCGACCCGCTCGGCGACCCGGGTCCCGGAACCCTGACGGGAGGTCAGCCAGCCCTCGGCGACCAGCTCCGCGTACGCGTCGGCGACGGTGTTGCGGGCGACCCCCAGGTCCGCGGCGAGCGACCGGTAGGGCGGCAGCCGCGTCCCGGCGGCCAGCCGCCCGCTCCGTACCGCCTCACGCAGGGCCCGGATCAGCACGGCCCGCCGGCTGCCCGCCCCGGTCAGCTCCAGATGCAGATCGACCCCGAGGACCTCGGCGACCCCACTCCCTTGACTCACCCGGGCACCCCGGCCCGGTCCAGGACCGCGGCCATCTCGTCCTCGGGCAGGGCGGGGTTGGCTGCGGCGGCGTAGGCCACGTCGGCGTGGCCGAGGGCTTCGCGGAGCCGGGCGAGCGGGAGTCGCGGGTCGCCGGTCGCCTCCTGGCGCACCTTGACCTCGGGGTCGCGGCTGAGCCGCTCGATCAGCTCCGGGGTGGCCGCCGGGTCGCGGACGGCCAGCAGGCGGTAGATCCCCTCGGGATGGTCCGCGTAACGGGCGGCGAGGCCCTCGCGGGGGAAGCGGGGGTGTGTGGTGGTCATCCAGGCGGAGAAGGTCCCCCCGAGCCAGGTGTACACGTTCATCAGGACCTCCACCGGCGTGTCGGGGTGGTGCAGGGCCAGATGCGTGTGGACGAGACGGTCGTCGTCCTCGGCCAGGAGCCGCAAGAGGTCGGGCGGCAGATGGGGGCTCTTGGCGGCGGCGCGCCGGAGCAGGGGATGGGCCGAGGTCGCGGCACGGCGCAGGACGTCCGGGTCGGCGAGCCCGTCCCGTACCCACTCCGCGTCCTCACCGGCGCCCTGCCCCACCGGGAAGTCGATCGCCATGCGCCGCGCCTCGGTCAGTTCCGGCCTGAGCGAGACCGCGAGCCGCACGCCCTCGTCGGGATCGACGGCGAGCCGGTCGACGAGGTCGGCGGGCAGGGACGGGTTCTCGGCGAGTGCGAGCAGATGCGTGCGCTCGGCGACGAAGCGCTCGGCGTCGGCCCGTCCGAGGAGCCCGCGGCGCAGCGCCTCGGGGAGGGATTCCGGGTCGCGGAGGAGTTCGGCGGTGAGGCGCGCGTCGCGAGGGCACTCCCGGAGCGCGGCGGCGCGGCGCACCTCCGGGGCGGGGTCGGCCGACAGCGCCGCCCGTCGATCCGGCGGCAGGGAGTCCCATGTGCGCACGGCACGACAACGCGCGGCCGGATCGTGATGGGTGGCCAGCGAGGCAGCGAAGGAGGCGGTCAGATGCGGCGAGTTCAGCAGGGCTGCCCGTACGGAGGGTTCGGGGTCGTCGAGCAGCCGGGCGCACACGGAGTCGGGCAGCGGGGCGACCTTCGTACGGGGATGGCGCCCGGGCCCGTACGCGAGGGCGGCCCGGACCTCGGCCGACGGGTCGTCCGCGAGCCGCGCCCGCTGCTCCGGCGCCGCCGGCGCGCTGACCGCGAAGTCGATCCGGGCGTACGGGTTCGGGTGGGCCAGAATCACCGCGACGGCCGACTCGGGCAGCGCGGCCCGGTGGACGGCCGACCGGGGCGGGCCGTCCCCGCCGTTCTCGTCGTGGGCGAGCAGACGCAGCAGCAGCCGGGTCGGGAGCGCCGGGTTGGAGGCGACTCCGCTCAAGGCCGATGAGTACACGAAGACCATGATGTGCCTTACCTCTGCGCTGTCCCGGGCCCGTCCGCGGCCATGATCACCCGTACTCCCGTCAGGAACCGCCGCACGGCGGCGACCTCGCCCTCGTCGAACTCCCGCAGCAGCGCCACCGTTCCGTCGATCAGCGGCCCGAAGGACGCCCGGCCCAGCTCCTTGGCGCTCTCCTCGACACGCAGCAGCACGCGGCGCCGGTCGCGGTCGTCCCGGACGCGGGCGAGGTGGCCGAGGCGTTCGAGGCGGTCGATGACGGCGGTCGTCCCGGCGGAGTTGAGGCCGAGCTGCGCGCCGAGCCATCCGGCGGTCGCGTCCGTCCCCGCGCGCTCGGCGTCGAGCAGGCAGATCAGGGCGCGGACGTCCGTGGTGTGCATCCCGTTGTGGGCGGCGAACTCGCCCTGCCGCAGCCCGTATTCGACCGTGACCGCGCGCAGCAGATGAAAGATCTGCAGCTCCGGTGGCTCTGTCACTCCGCCGCTCTCCCCTCTATTATCTCGCTCAGCGAGATTATTGCCGAGCGAGAGGTAATCCTGCCATGCCCGTCGCCAGGTCCGCGGCCAAGTCCGCCGCCATCTCCCCGGCCTTCGCCGCCGCCTACGACGCGGTCCTCGCCCGTTGGCCCGCCGGCACGACCACCTCCCGGCTGGTGACGGCGCACGGCATGACCCATCTGATCAGCCACGGCCCCGAGGGCGCCCCGCCCGTCCTCCTCCTGCCGGGCGGCGGAGCCACCGCGACCGGCTGGTACGCCATGGCCGCCGCGCTGGGCCGGACCCATCGCGTCCATGCCGTCGACCTGGTCGGAGAGCCCGGCCGCAGCGTCCCGGAGGACGGCCGACCCATCCGTACGGCCGACGACCTCGCGACCTGGCTCACCAGCCTCCTCGACGCCCTGGAACTCGGCTCCGCGAGCCTGGTGGGCCACTCCTACGGCGCCTGGATCGCGCTGCGGTACGCGCTGAAGGCACCGGCCCGGGTCGACCGGCTCGTCCTCCTCGACCCCACGAACTGCTTCACCGGCTTCAGCCCGCGTTATGTGCTCCGGGCCCTGCCGATGCTGCTGCGCCCCACCCCGGCCCGGAACGCCGCGTTCCTGCGGTGGGAGACGGGCGGCGCGGAACTCGACCCCGAGTGGCGGCACCTGGACGCGCTGGCCGCGGACTTCCCCACCGTCCGCTCGGTCACCGGCCCGCGCCCGACGGCCGCGGAGCTGAGCACCCTGAAGCCGCCGACGCTCCTCCTCCTCGCCGAGCGCAGCCGTGCCCACGACATCAGCACGTTGGCGGCCCGGGCGCGGGCGGCCGTCCCCGGCGTGGAGACGGTGACGCTGCCCGGGGCCACGCACCACACCCTGCCGGTGGGGTCCCCGCCGGAGACGTACGACCGTGTCGCGGGCTTCCTGGCGTCAGCGTGACAGCGCGTCCCGTACGGCCTCGTCCGTCCGCGCCACCACGGCCGTACCGTCGTCCGCGGTGATGATCGGCCGCTGGATCAGCTTCGGATGGGCGACGAGCGCCTCCACCCACCGGTCCCGGTTCGCCTCGTCCCGAGGCCAGTCCTTCAGCCCCAGCTCCTTGGCGGCGGCCTCCTGGGTCCGTGTGATGTCCCAGGGCTCGAGACCGAGCCGCTCCAGGACGGCCCTGATCTCGTCCGCGCTCGGCACGTCCTCCAGATAGCGGCGGACGGTGTAATCGGCACCCTCCTCGTCGAGCAGGTGCAGGGCGCTGCGGCACTTGGAACAGGCCGGATTGATCCAGATCTCCATGGGCCACACGGTACCCCCTCCAGCCAGCTCCACCACCCCCCAAACCCCCTCTGGCCAGGGGCGATTGTCAGTGGGGGCGCCTAAAATAGGGGGTGAAGGTGAGGGTCCCGGGGAGGGCCCGCACCCACCGTTCGTCAGGAGGTCGCCCATGGCCGTCGCCATGATCCGGACACCGTCCATCGAACCCTGGAAGCCCCTCCGGAAGCAGCCGCTCCCCGCGGGCCGCCCGCGCGAGTGGTACATCACGCACAACCGCCGCCTGAAGGCCATGCGCCTCGCGATCGCCCTGCTCGACGCGGGCGTCCACGACCCGGCGAAGGCCGGCAACGCGAAGATACGCATCACGGCCGAACTCCTCGGCATCCACCCGCCCTCCGACACCACCTGCCGGATGGTCCGCGCCCTGATCCGCTACGGCCGCTGACCTCGACCTCACCACCCTGTCCGAACGGGCCGTCGCCCCGACCCCGGGGCGGCGGCCCGTTCGCAACTGGACCGCCGCGCAACCCACTTGGGAGCGCGCGAGCCACCTTGCCGACGGCCCGCCACCGATATGATCTCCGGGAGGACGTAAGGCCGTTCGGGCTCCGGAGGGGCAACCACCCGGAGTCGACGGGGGACGAGGGGGCATCACCGGTGGAGAACGCGGTCGAGCTGGCGGACATCATCGCGCAGCTGCGCCAGGACCTGAGCCGCGCCATGGCGGAAGGCGAGGGCGCCGACCTGCGCTTCCAGGCGGAGCAGATCGAGCTGGAGCTGACCGTCGGCGTGGAGCGCAGCCGGGAACCCGGGGTGAGGGTGAAGTTCTGGGTGTTCGACGCCGGAGCCTCAGCGCGGCAGGCGACCACCGCCACCCAGCGGCTCACGCTGACCCTGCAGCCGGTACGCCCCGACGCACCCGACCGGCCGGTGTTCATCTCCGGTGACGAACTGCACGGTGAGGACTGACCGCACCATGCCCACGACCACCACCGGCCGACCCGACGGCGGACTCGACCCGCACCGCATCGCCGAGGTCATCGTCACCACCTCGGCCGGCCGCCGGCGCGGCTCGGGCTACCGGATCACCGACACGACGGTGCTCACCGCCGCCCACGTGGTGACCGACACCGCCGGGACACGGGTCCGCTTCGACGTGGACCGGCCCGGTCAGTGGGAGGCGTCGGCCGTCGTGGCCTGGTGCGACGCCGGCAGCGACGTGGCCGTCCTGACCTTCGTACCGCCACCGACCGCACCGGCCGTCGAGCCCGCGCGGTTCGGGCGCATCACCGCGGACCACCACGCCGTCGTCGCCGTACACGCCGCCGGCTTCCCGCTGTGGAAGCAGCGCCGCCGACCGGACGGCGGACAGTTCCGGGAACTCCACCAGACCGACGGGACCGTCGCGGCGCTGTCCAACCTGAGGACGGGCACGCTGGAGATCACCGTCGCGCCGGCCGGAGCCGACCCCAACCCGCAGGTGTCGCCGTGGTCGGGGATGTCGGGTGCCGCGGTCTGGGCCGGTGACCTCATCGTCGGCGTGGTCGCCGAGCACCATCGCTGGGAGGGATCGGGACGGCTTACCGCGGCCCGGATCGACCACGCGCTGCTGCCGGTCGGCGCACCGCCCCCGGCCGAGCCGGCCGCGCTGCTGGGCATCGACGACCCCCGGGCGCTGCCCGAAGCGGGGGGCCCGCAAGGACCGCACCCCGGGCAGGAACCCGCCGCGAGCCACGGAGCCGTCGACGCGCCCGTCCGGTCCAAGGTGATCGGACTGCCGGTCGCCCACGGCATCGAGCTGTTCAAGAACCGCACCCGCGAACTCGACCTGATCGGCCGCCACCTCGGCGACCCCGCCATCCGCATGGTGACGGTCACAGGACGCCGGGGCATGGGCAAGAGCGCGCTCGCCGCCAAGGTCATGGACCTCCTCGACCAGGGCGAGTGGCCGGGCCACGTCCAGGCGCCGCTCCCGTCGGGACTCGTCAACCTCAGCACGCGTACGTCGGGCATCTCCCTGGAGCGCCTCTACTTCGACTGCGCCCAGCTGCTCGGCAGCGAGCACCGGACCCGCCTGCGCGAGGTCTGGGCCGACCAGCTGCCCGTCCAGGACAAGCTCGACGAGCTGTTCGCCGCGATGGGCGACCGGCTCTTCGTCATCCTGATGGACAACTTCGAGGACCTCCTCCACGACGACGGCCGGATCCGGGACGAGGAGGTCGCGCTCTTCCTCGACTGCCTCTTCCGGGCCAGATCCACCCCGCGCCTGCTGGTGACGACACAGGTCCCGGTACGTCTCGCGCCCGAGCTGCGCCGCTTCGTCGCCCAGGTCGACCTCTCCGAGGGGCTGCGGCCCTCCGAGTCCGTCGCGCTCCTGCGGGAACTGGACCGCGACGGCAGCCTCGGCATCGCGCATCTGCCGGACGAGGAGCTGCTCCAGGCGGCCGTCCGGGTGCACGGTGTCCCGCGCGCCCTGGAGCTCCTGGTCGGTGCCATGGCCGACGACGACCTGGCACTCCCCACCCTGCAGGACATCCTGGCCGACTACGCCCAGCGCCGTGACGTGGTGGCGGGCCTCGTCCAGGACCGCCACCGCCAGCTGGACGCCGGGAGCCGTACGGTCGTCGGCGTCCTCGCGGCCCTGCGCACCCCCGTGACACAGCCGGTGATCCAGACGATCGTCGGCGGTCTCGATCCCTCGCTCGACGTCGTACGGATCCTCTCCCACCTGGTACGGATCCACCTGCTGTCGGTGGACCGAAGGCACCGCACCTTCGCCCTGCACCCGATGGACGCCGACCTGGCCTACGGCGAGCTGCCCGAGGACGGCGCGACGGGCCGCACGGCCGTCGAGCGGCGGATCGCCGACTGGTACGCGAACATCGCCCCGCCCCGCGCGGCCTGGCAGACCGCGGACGACGTCCGTCCGCAGCGCCGACAGTTCGAGCACCTGGTGCGCGCCGGCGACTTCGACGCCGCCGCGATGGTGCTCGGCGAGATGGGGGAGTGGCTGGTCTGGCAGGGCTCGGTGCTCGGGGTGATCTCGATGCACCTGGCCATCGACGGCCGACTCACGGACGAGCGGGCCCGGCTGGCTCACGTCGGTGCCTTCGGGCACGCCCGGCTGAGCGCCGGACCGATGGAGCACGCGGTCGAACTGTTCACCGAGGCCGTCGACCTGGCGGAGCGGCTCGACGACCACCGCGCGTTGCAGAACGCCGTCTTCGGCCTCGGCGACGCGTACCGGCAGCTCGGCCGTCTCGACGCCGCGGTCGGTCCCCTGGCCAGGGCCGGCGATCTGGCCCACGAGAACGGCGACATGGAAGGCGAAGTGCACGCCATCCTGTCCCTCAGCCTCGCGCACAGCTCCCTGGGCGACGGGGAGACCGCGCTCGCCAGCGCCGACCGGCTGACGGAGCTGGCCCGCACGTCCGGGGACCACCTCACCGAGGCCCGTGCCGCCAACGCCCGCACGATCGCGCTCCTGACCCTCGAGCGCTGGGAGGAGACGATCGTCTCCGGCGAGCTGGCCGCACGCGCCTACCGGGCGGCGGACAGCCACGAGGCGATCACGTACGCCCTGAACGCCCAAGGCATCGCCCTGCTGGCGCTGGGCCGGGTGACCGAGGCCGTGTCGGCGCTCCGGGAGGCGCTGAACGAGGCGTCGCTGATGGAGAACCCTCGCGCCGAGGGCGTCTGCCTCTGCAACCTGGCGTGGGCGTACTGGTGCGACGGCAGGTACGGGGAGGCGGCCGAGACGGCCGAGCGGGCCGCGGTCTCGCTGGGGATCGCCGGTGCGGCGGAAGCGGCGGCGGCCCAGGAGCTCGCCGAGGCCGCCCGCGCCCGCGCCGTACCCCGCCCGCGCGCTGCCGCCGAGGCCCTGGTCCGCGCGGCCGGCGCGCTGGGAGGCAACGTCGAGGTGGTCGGCCCGTCCTGGCTCGTCGCACAGGCCGAGCTACTGCGCGCGGAGGGCTGAAGCACCCCCCGCCGACCGCAACGGCGAGGGCCGCCACCCCGGACTCCGGGGTGGCGGCCCTCTGCGTCAACCGCGCGTGTGCGCCCCGCCTCCGCCCCGGCCCGGCGGCCGCGCACGCCTCGCGGGCGGACGGCGGCCCGGCCGGGGCCGGAGCCTTGGAGGCTCAGCCGATCACGCGTCGGGGTTCCCGCCCTCGGCGGTCTTCTTGAGCCGGTCGATCTGGAGCTTCGCGAAGTCGTTGTAGTTCGGCTTCTCCACGAACTTGCCGTCGCCGTTCACCACGGCGACGACGCTGCCGATCCGCATCATGACCATGGTCTCGCCGTCGGCGTCCTCGAAGGCCTCGGTCTCCTCGGCGCCGGCGTCGATCTCCACCGGCTTCGCCTTCTTTCCGTCCTTCTCGGCCTTGCCGCGCTCCTCGGTGACCAGAGCCTTGTACGTGGCCCTGGCATCGTCCGGGCTCTGGAAGGCCAGGATGCCGAAGACGACCTCACCGTCGTAGTCGGAGCTGTCGCCCCGGCCGCTGTCATCCGTGTCGAAGTCGGTGGCGCCCATACTGAGCAGCCCGCCGCAGTTGGACTCGGTCGATCCGGTGCACTCCTCGACGGCCTCGTCGCCGACCTCGACCTCGATGTCGTCGCTCTCGAAGCCCTTGGGGGCGCTCGCCTTGCTGGGGAGGGCGGTGCGGACCATGTCCGGCGTCAGCGTGACCGGGGGCTTGTCGCCGTCCCCGCGGAAAGCGTCCAGGCCGTCGTCCGAACCACCACACGCCGTCAGTACGGCCATCAGCACCACTGCGGCCGCGATCCCCCGTGCTGCCTTACTCAACGTCAACCCCTCGCACTCATTACCGACTTGACGTGGACACTCAAGCGCATGAGGGCTGACCACACCAAATGCGTCTCGCCCGCCGCCTGCCGTCGTACCCCGTCCATCTGCTCCGCCCGCAGAAACGGCCGTCGGCCGTGCCTTCCGGTGAGGGAAGAGCACGGCCGACGGCCCACAGACGGCCCAGGCGAGCGGAAACCCGCTCTGACCTGCGGCGATCTTAGATGTCGAAGTAGAGCTCGAACTCGTGCGGGTGCGGGCGCAGCTGGATCGGGGCGATCTCGTTCGTGCGCTTGTAGTCGATCCAGGTCTCGATCAGGTCGGAGGTGAAGACACCGCCGGCCTGCAGGTACTCGTTGTCCGCCTCGAGGGCGTCCAGGACGGCCGGGAGGGACGTCGGGACCTGCTGGACGTTCGCGTGCTCCTCGGGAGCCAGCTCGTACAGGTCCTTGTCGATCGGCTCGGCCGGCTCGATCTTGTTCTTGATGCCGTCGAGGCCCGCGAGGAGCAGCGCCGAGAAGGCGAGGTACGGGTTCGAGGACGGGTCCGGCGCGCGGAACTCGACGCGCTTGGCCTTCGGGTTCGAGCCCGTGATCGGGATACGCATGGCCGCGGAGCGGTTGCGCTGCGAGTAGACCATGTTGACCGGGGCCTCGAAGCCGGGGACCAGGCGGTGGTAGGAGTTCACCGTCGGGTTGGTGAAGGCCAGCAGCGACGGGGCGTGCTTCAGGATGCCGCCGATGTAGTAGCGGGCGGTGTCCGACAGGCCCGCGTAGCCCTGCTCGTCGTAGAACAGCGGGTCGCCGTTCGACCACAGCGACTGGTGGACGTGCATGCCCGAGCCGTTGTCACCGAAGATCGGCTTCGGCATGAAGGTCGCGGTCTTGCCGTTGCGCCAGGCGACGTTCTTCACGATGTACTTGAAGAGCATCAGGTCGTCGGCCGCGGCGAGCAGCGTGTTGAACTTGTAGTTGATCTCGGCCTGGCCGGCGGTGCCGACCTCGTGGTGCTGGCGCTCGACCTGGAGGCCGACGTTCTCCAGCTCCAGGGAGATCTCCGCGCGCAGGTCGGCGAAGTGGTCGACCGGCGGGGCCGGGAAGTAGCCGCCCTTGTAGCGGACCTTGTAACCACGGTTGTCCTCGAGCGCGCCGGTGTTCCAGGCGCCGGCCTCGGAGTCGATGTGGTAGAAGCCCTGGTTCGCGGAGGTCTCGAAGCGCACCGAGTCGAAGACGTAGAACTCGGCCTCGGGGCCGAAGTACGCGGTGTCGGCGATGCCGGTGGAGGCGAGGTACGCCTCGGCCTTCTTCGCGATGTTGCGCGGGTCACGGCTGTACTGCTCGCCCGTGATCGGGTCGTGGATGAAGAAGTTGATGTTCAGCGTCTTGTCGCGGCGGAACGGGTCCAGGCGGGCCGTCGACAGGTCGGCGCGCAGCGCCATGTCGGACTCGTGGATGGCCTGGAAACCGCGGATCGACGAGCCGTCGAAGGCGAGCTCCTCGGACGGGTCGAACGCCGTCGCCGGGATCGTGAAGTGCTGCATCACTCCCGGAAGGTCACAGAAACGGACGTCCACCATCTTGACGTCGTTGTCCTTGATGAACTTCTTGGCCTCGTCGGCGTTCTGGAACATCCAACTCCTCCTACTCCCGGCCCGGGGAGGGGCGGGGTTGCAGCTCGGTCGTGCGGCCAGTGCGGTGGCACACGCTGGACCCGACCATAGGCAGACGGGATTTCTCAAGCATGACCCATTTGTTTCGCCCAAGTTAACCGGGGCGGGTGTGGCCGGCATCGCGAAGCGCCGGTCCCCGCCCGACCGAGACCCGGGCCGAAGTGATCAAAAACGGGCACAGTAACGTGGACGCGTGGACAACAGGCAAGCAATGGGATCGTGGCTCTCGGGACCCCGCGCGGCGGCCGAGGACGCAGGCGTCGACTTCGGTTACCGGGGGCAACAGCTCGGACTTCCAGAAGAGGGTCCCGGCTCGATCGCCCGCCCCGGCCGCAGGATCGGCGCCCTCGCCGTCGACTGGGCGCTGTGCATGCTGATCGCATACGGCCTGGTCACCGATGGCTACAGCCAGGCGACCGGCAACTGGGCGCTCGTCATCCTGCTCGTGCTGAGCGTGCTGACGGTCGGCACCATCGGCTTCACTCCCGGTAAGCGGCTCTTCGGCCTGCGGGTCGCCTCGGTGAACGGCGGCCGGCTCGGCATCCTTCGCGTCGTGCTCCGCAGTGTCCTGGTCTGCCTCGCCGTCCCGGCCCTCATCTGGGACCGCGACGGCCGCGGCCTCCACGACCGCTTCTCCGGCGCTGTACAGGTCCGCATCTGACACGAAGAACGAAAGCCGAAGAACGAAGGCGCCCCGGAACCGATCGGTTCCGGGGCGCCTTCGTCGTGTCGAGGCCTCAGCGCATCTTTCCGCCGCGCGGCATCCGCATGCCCTTCGGCATGGGGCCCTTCGGCAGGGGCATGTTGCTCATCAGGTCGCCCATCGCGCGCAGCCGGTCGTTGGCCGCCGTCACCTGCGGGCCGGAGAGCACCCGCGGCAGCTTCAGCATCTTCGTCCGGACCTGCTTCAGCGGCACCTGACCCTCGCCGTTGCCGACGATGATGTCGGTCACCGGGACGTCCACGACGATCCGGGCCATCTTCTTCTTCTCGGCCGCGAGCAGCGGCTTCAGCCGGTTCGGGTTGCCCTCGGCCACCAGCACGATGCCGGCCTTGCCGACCGCGCGGTGCACGACGTCCTGGCTCTTGTTCATCGCGATCGCCGGGGTCGTCGTCCAGCCGCGCCCGATGTTCTGCAGGACCGCGGCCGCCGCGCCGGGCTGCCCCTCCATCTGGCCGAAGGCCGCGCGCTCGGCACGCCGTCCGAAGACGATCGCCATCGCGAGCAGCGCCAGGATGAAGCCCAGGATGCCCAGATAGACCGGGTGCCCGATCAGGAAGCCGATCGCGAGGAGGACACCGAGTACGACGATGCCCACGCCCGCGACGACAAGCCCGACCTTCGGATCGGCCTTTCGGGTCATCTTGTACGTGAGGGCGATCTGCTTCAGTCGCCCCTGGTTCGCAGCGTCTCCGCTGCCCGTGTTTGCCTTCCTCGCCATGTCCTGAAGTTTACGTGGCCCGCGAAGTGCGGCCAGCCACCGCCTCCATCACATGCTGGGCCTCGACCCGGTCCTTGGCGCGGCGGCGGTCCTCCAGGACGGAGGTCCAGGCGTTGCGGCGGGCGGTCCGCTGCCCGCCGGCGAGCAGCAGGGCCTCGACGGCCCGCAGGGCGTCGGTGACGGACGGGATCGCGGTGGCGCGGACGTGGGTCGCGGCCTGCATGACGGGGTCCTCCCTCAAGCATGGATGAGATGAGGTGGGGGGCTGAGCGAGACGCGTCGCTCGGGATGTGGCGGTGTGTGAAGCCAGGCTCACAGATTGGTGTTACCAGCGCATGACCCGGTGGTCAAACACTGATGAAACGTTGATGCGGCCATTCGTACGACTCCGGAAACGCCGCCGCGGCCCGTACGACCACCCTGACCTGGGGATGCGTACGAGCCGCGGGGGATTCGGCCATTACCGGCCGGTAACTGCTTGTGCGTGAATTCACACAGCCTGCGTGGCGTTGTCGACCGCGCCGCGCTTCTCGATCGCCTGCTGGAACAGCCGGCCCGCGCGGTACGAGGAACGGACCAGCGGGCCCGACATCACACCGGAGAAGCCGATCTCGTCGGCCTCCTCCTTCAGCTCCACGAACTCCTGCGGCTTCACCCAGCGCTCCACGGGGTGGTGGCGCACCGACGGGCGCAGGTACTGCGTGATCGTGATCAGCTCGCAGCCGGCGGCGTGCAGCTGCTGCAGCGCCTCGCTGATCTCCTCGCGGGTCTCGCCCATGCCGAGGATCAGGTTCGACTTCGTGACCAGACCGTAGTCACGGGCCTTCGTGATCACGTCCAGCGAACGCTCGTAGCGGAAGCCGGGGCGGATGCGCTTGAAGATCCGCGGCACCGTCTCGACGTTGTGCGCGAAGACCTCGGGGCGGGAGGCGAAGACCTCTTCGAGGAGCTCCGGCACCGCGTTGAAGTCGGGGGCGAGCAGCTCCACCTTCGTACGGCCGTCGGCGCGGTTCGCGGTCTGCTCGTGGATCTGGCGCACGGTCTCCGCGTACAGCCAGGCGCCGCCGTCCTCCAGGTCGTCGCGCGCGACGCCGGTGATCGTGGCGTAGTTCAGGTCCATCGTGACGACCGACTCGCCCACGCGGCGCGGCTCGTCACGGTCCAGCGCCTCCGGCTTGCCCGTGTCGATCTGGCAGAAGTCGCAGCGCCGCGTGCACTGGTCACCGCCGATGAGGAAGGTCGCCTCGCGGTCCTCCCAGCACTCGAAGATGTTGGGACAGCCCGCCTCCTGGCAGACCGTGTGCAGGCCCTCGCTCTTCACGAGGCTCTGCATCTTCGTGTACTCGGGACCCATCTTCGCCCGGGTCTTGATCCACTCGGGCTTGCGCTCGATGGGGGTCTGGGCGTTACGGACCTCAAGGCGCAGCATCTTGCGTCCGTCGGGTGCGACTGCGGACACGACCGGCTCCCTGTAGCTTCGATTCTTCGGCGCACACCAGGGTACGCCCGTTGTTCCTGCGGTCTGACGTCTGGCCAACCTCTGGCCAGAGCTCGGCATTCCCTAGGGGGTCACCGGCTCCGCCGGTCGCTCCACCTCGCGCGGCTTCAGCTCCGCGTTCTCCAGGACCTCCCGCAGGTGCTTCTCGATCACCGGCAGGACCTCCTCGATCGTGATGTCCCGGCCCAGCTCGCTCGCCAGCGAGGCCACCCCGGCGTCCCGGATCCCGCACGGGATGATCCGGTCGAACCAGGCGTTGTCCGGGTTCACGTTCAGGGCGAAGCCGTGCATCGTGACGCCCTTGGCGACGCGGATGCCGATCGCGGCCAGCTTGCGGTCCTCGCGGCGCTGGCCGGCGTTGGACGGGGCGTACTCCGGGCCGTTGAGCCGCGGGTCGAACTCCGGGTCGCTGAGTCGCGGGTCGAAGTCCAGCGACAGCCCGCCGAGCGACGGACGCTGCTCCACCGGATCGCCGAGGACCCAGACACCGCTGCGGCCCTCGATCCGGGTGGTCTCCACGCCGAACTCGGCGGCCGTACGGATCAGCGCCTCCTCGAGACGGCGGACGTGCGCGACGACGTCGACCGGGCGGGGCAGCTTCATGATCGGGTAGCCGACGAGCTGACCGGGGCCGTGCCAGGTGATCTTTCCGCCGCGGTCCACGTCCACGACCGGCGTCCCGTCCAGGGGGCGCTCGCTGTCCTCCGTGCGCCGGCCCGCCGTGTACACGGGCGGGTGCTCCAGGAGTAGACAGGTGTCGGAGACCTCATCGGCGAACCGGGCGGTGTGCACCTCGCGCTGCTTGTCCCAGGCCACCTGGTACTCGACGGCGTCCTCACCGAAGCCCAGACGGACGAATCGCAGCTCACTCACGGCAGTGCCTCCTCCTGGGTGCCCTGCCGCGTTCCGGGGATCGTCCCGGGGCCGGCTCGGCACCATGCGTCATTCGCGCCCATGCCACTGTACGGCGGCGCCGCGGACACCCGTTCGGCAGGTGCGGCGGGGATCGGGGGTGAGGGCGCCTACGTCAGCGGCGGCCTCAATCCTCACACGATCGGATGAATGTGGGGCGAAGGAGGCGGTATGGGCGCTGGGGGCCGCTAAATTCACGCCGTTCCATGAGGGTCCATACGGGCTTGCACCCGGGCCCGGAAGGCAGGAGACCGCACAGCTGATGACGGAACGACCCCCGCAGCGCATCCCGAACCGCCAGCTCGCCGCGCTCATCGCCGAAGCCGGGTTCTCCAACGCGGGCCTGGCGAGAAGGGTGGACCAGCTCGGCCTGGAGCACGGACTCGACCTGCGGTACGACAAGACCTCCGTGACCCGCTGGCTGCGCGGTCAGCAGCCGCGGGGCACCACGCCCGCCCTGATCGCCGAGGTCTTCACCCGGCGTCTGGGCCGCCGCCTCTCCGCGCAGGACCTCGGTCTCGACGCCTGTGCCCCCGTCTACGCGGGTCTGGAGTTCGCGGCGACGCCCGAGGAGGCGGTCGACATCGTCAGCGGGCTGTGGCGGAAGGACTCCGGCAGCCATGTCGAGCTCCGCAAGATCGCCTTCACCCCGGCCGGGCTCGTGGTGCCGAGCCGGGACTGGCTGATCGGCCGGGCGGACGAGCGGGTGGCCCGCGGGGAGATGGCGGCGCCGAACGGCCGCCTCGGCCAGGACGGCCGGCTCGGTCCGGACGTTCGGCTCGGTCCGGACGGTCGGCTCGCGACCGACGCCCGCATCGAGACCCGCACCGACAGCCGCCCGGGCACCGACCCCCGCCCGGGCGCCGAGGCGCGTCCGGCCCCGGACGGCGGACGGCTCGCCACGGACGCGCGCCGCCCCCTCCAGGACCCCCGGGTCCCGGCGCAGCAGGGCCGGCTCTCCGTCCCCCGCCAGCGCGGCACCGACCGGGGCCCCGGGCAGCGGGTCTCCAGCGGCGACATCGCCGCCCTCCGCTCGGTCGGCGAGCTGTTCCGCACCCTCGACCACGCCTACGGCGGCGGCCACGCCCGGCAGGCCCTCGTCCGCTACCTGGAGCACGAGGCCGAGCCGATGCTGCGCGGCACGTACGGGGAGTCCGTCGGCCGCCGGCTGTTCGCCGCCGCCGCCGACCTGACGAGGCTGGCCGGCTGGACCTCGTTCGACATCGCCGCCCACGGCCTGGCCCAGCGGTACTTCGTCCAGGCGCTGCGCCTGGCGCAGGCGGCGGGGGACCGGGCGTACGGCTCGTACGTCCTGATCACCATGAGCCGGCAGGCGGTGTACCTCGGTCATGGGCGCGAGGCGGTGCAGCTGGCGCGGGTCGCGCAGCAGGGCGTGGGCTCCGCCGCGCCGCCGGTCGTCCAGGCGCTGCTGCACGCGGTGGAGGCGCGCGGACACGGCGTGCTCGGCGAGGCGCGGGCGTGCAGCGCCTCGCTCGCCCGGGCCGAGCGGGCGCTGGAGGCGGCCCGGCCGGGCGACGACGTGCCGTACTGGGCGCGGCCCTTCGACGAGGCGCAGCTGGCCGACGAGTTCGGCCACTGCCACCGGGACCTCCAGCAGTACCGGCCGGCGGCGCAGCACGCCGAACGCTCCCTCCAGCTGCGGGCGCCCGGCTTCGCCCGCAGCCGCCTCTTCTGCCGCGTGGTCCTCGCCTCGGCCCGCCTCGGCCTCGGCGAGCTGGACCAGGCGTGCGCGCTGGGCGCGGAAGCGGCGCAGCAAGCCTCCGAGATGCGCTCGGCGCGCGCGGTGGAGTACGTACGCGACTTCGAGCGCCGCCTGGAGCCGTACCGCGACGCGGCGGCCGTCCGCACCTACCGCGACCGCGTGGCGGCGATCGGCTGACACGGGCGGGCGCGCCCATGCGCCCGCCACCCCGGCCCCTGAGGCCCCCGTTGTGGGCATGCGTTCCGCCCCGGCGGGACGATTGCCCACACGGGGGCGGGGTGGCGTCAGGCCGCCTCCGTTGTCGATTCCTCACGGGCGCGGACGCCCAGGTCTCCCAGGACCGCCTGGGCCGCGCGGCGGCCCGAGGACAGGGCGCCCTGCGGTGTGGACGTGTCGCGGTGGTCGCCGCAGACGTACAGGCCGGCGAGGAGACGGACCGGGCGGCGTGGGTCGTGGGGCGGGGGCATCGCGGGAACGGCGTCCGGCGTGTGGTGGAGGGCGAGGAGCTCCCACTCGTCCGTCGACGTGCCGTGCAGGGTCGCGAGGTGCTTGCGGACCCGGCGGTCGGGGTCGTCCGGCGGGGTGCCCAGGACCGTCGAGGTGACCAGCACCCGGCCCTCGGGGGCGCGCGTGGGGTCGACGGCGCTCATGACCGCCGTGTGCGCGACCGGGCCTCCCGGGTCGGACTCCAGGAGCAGGACCGGGTCGGCGGCGGGGGCGGCCGGAGCGGTGTGGTGCAGCACGGTGACCGGATGGAAGGCCGGGGTACGCAGCCCGGGCAGCAGCTCGGCGGCCGTGCGGGCGCCCGTCGCCAGGAGGACCGAGCGGCAGCGGAACACCCCGTGCTCGGCCGTCACGACCTTGTCGACCGAGATCTCGGTCGCCCTCACGCCCGTACGGACCGTGCCGGGCGGCAGCGTCGCGGCCAGCAGGTCGGGCAGCGTGGCCGACCCGCCCTCCGGTACGCACAGCCGTCCCCGGGCGAACGCGCGCAGCGCCAGATCGACCCAGCGGCTGGAGGTGGCCAGGTCGGGGTCGCCGAGCAGCGCGGCGACCAGCGGCCGCAGCACCCCCTGCACGGTACGGGCCGGCAGCCGGGCCGCCAGGGCCTCGCGCGCGGGCCGCTCCGGACGGGTCAGCAACCGCTGCGCCGGCGTGGCCGCGAGCCGCGCCAGCGAGGCACCGAGACGCGCCTGGTCGAGCGAGGCGGCCGGATGTCGAGGGGCGCTCGCGAGGGCGCGCGCCACCGTGAAAGCGCCCCCTACGCCCCAGGGGGCGTGGGGGGACCCCCTCCCTACGCCCCAGGGGGCGGCACCCCGGGCAGATCCCGCGCTCCGGGCGGATCCCGCGGCCCGGGCGGATCCCGTCCCCCGGGCGGGCCCCGTGCGCCAGGGGGCGTGCGGGAACGGTTCGCCGATCCTGACGTACCGTCCGTCGCTGTGCACCAGCGCTCCCGGTGCGAAGGGCCGCAGTGCCACCCCGCCCAGGCCGGGTGTGCGGGACAGTTCCGCGTACGAGGCGGTCAACAGCGGCCCGACCCGGTCGAGTCGGAAGCCGTCGATGTCGTCGGTGGCCATCCGGCCGCCGACCCGTGGTCCGGCCTCCAGGACCGTGACACCTATTCCGGCGCTGGTCAGCCGGTGGGCGGCCGCGAGCCCCGCGATGCCGGCTCCCACGACGACGACGTCCGTGACGGCGTCCGAATGACGTGCGGTACTGAGCACGTGCCCCTCCCCAGGTCGGCGCGGCTGGTGGGAGGCCTATGCCCCCAACCGTCCCCAGGAATGCCCGAGTTCGCATTCAGGGCCTGCCAGCCTAGGCAGCGCGCCCACGGGCGCCAGCCGCGCGCGGCGGGGTGCACGAAGCACGGGGTCGCACGCGCCGTGCCCCCGCCGGACGTCAGGCGGCCGCGCGGATCGACTCGTCGATCGTGGGGAACGCGAACCGGAAGCCGGACTCCAACAACCGGCCCGGCACCACCCGCTGACTGCCCAGCACATCCTGCGCGAAGTCCCCGAGCACGAGCCTGAGCGCCGGCGCGGGGACCGCGCAGACCGTCGGGCGGCGCAGCACGCGGCCCATCGCCGCCGTCACCTCGCGGTTGGTGACCGGGTCGGGGGCCGTCAGATTCACCGGGCCCGAGAGGGTGTCGGTGTCGATCAGATGCCGCAGGGCGGCCACCTCGTCGTGCAGCGAGATGAAGCTCCAGTACTGGCGCCCGTCACCCATCCGGCCGCCCACCCCGGCGCGGAAGATCGGGAAGAGCCGGCCCCACGCCCCGCCCTCGCGGGCCACCACCAGGCCCGTGCGGGCGTACGCGACCCGGATGCCGGCCTCCTCGGCGGGGGCCGCCGCGGCCTCCCACTCCACGCACACCGAGGGCAGGAACCCCTCGCCCGCGGGCGCGCTCTCGTCCACCGCGCGCGAGCCCGTGTCGCCGTAGTAGCCGAGCGCCGTGCCGCACACCAGGACCTTCGGCGGGTCGGCCAGCGAGGCGAGGGCCTGGGAGATCGCCGTCGTGCCGAGCACGCGGCTGTCGCGGATCTCCTTCTTGTACGCCTCGCTCCAGCGGCGCTCACCGACCCCGGCGCCCGCCAGATGCACGACCGCCTCCACGCCGACGAGCCCCGCCGCGTCCACGTACAGCCGCGCGGGGTCCCACTCGACCTCGTCGGCGGTCCGGGCGGGCCGCCGCACCAGACGGGAGACCTGGTGGCCGTCGGCGCGCAGGGAGCGCACCAGGGCGGAGCCGATGAGTCCGGAGGCGCCGGTGACCGCGATTCGGGAGGGTTGCATGGGGCCATCCTGCCCTCCCCGGCCCGGACGTGGCACAGTGGCCGACATGACCGCGCCGGAGACGCACATACGACGGGCCCTTCCCTCCGACGAGGCCGCCCTCGGGGAGCTGGATCGCGCCACCTGGTCGCCGCTGCACGCCGTGCAGCCCGCGCCGGAGCCCCCGTACGCCCCGTTCTTCGACGAGCGGCACCGCCCCGAGGACTATCTGGTCGCGGAGATCGGGGACACCGTCGTGGGCTATCTGCGGCTCGGGACCCCCACCCCGCTCGCCTGCAACGCACACGTCCGCCAGATCCAGGGACTCGCCGTCGCCGAGAGCGCCCGCGGCCAGGGCGTGGCCCGCGGACTGCTGCGGGCCGCCATGGCGGAGACCCGGCGGCAGGGCGGCACCCGGATCACGCTGCGCGTCCTCGGCCACAACAAGCCCGCCCGCGCCCTCTACGAGTCCGAGGGCTTCGTGGTCGAGGGTGTCCTGCCCGGCGAGTTCTTCCTGGACGGGGCGTACGTCGACGACGTCCTGATGGGCCGTTCGGTCACTTCCTAGGCGTCAACGGGGCCATCCCGCCCATCAGTTCGCGCAGACAGCGCACCGCGAGTTCGGCCGGTGCGCCCTTGCCCCGTACCGGCGCGTCCGTCTCCGCCCACGCCTCCAGAGCCACCCGGATCGCGTCGGTGGCCGCCGCCGCCGCGAGCCGTACCTCCAGCGGGTCGGCGTCCGGGCCGGCCAGCTGGGCCACCACGGCCAGCAGCTTCTCCTCCGACTCCTGGTTGACCCGGTACCAGACCGCCCGCAGCGCCGGGTCCTCGGCGGCCGCCCGCAACAGCCCGCGCGTCCACCGCAGCCCCTCGGCGGCCTCCTCGTCCGCCGCCGCGAGCGCCTCCCTGATCGAACGTTCCAGCGCGGCCGGGACCGTCGATCCCGGCTCGGCCGCCGCGAGCGACTCCCGCCAGCGGTCCGCACCGCCCGCCAGGAGCGGTGCGACGGCGTCCTGCTTGGAGCGGAAGTAGCGGTAGAAGGTCCGCAGGGCGACCCCGGCGCGCAGGGCGATGTCCTCGGCCGTGGTGCCGTCCGGACCGCGCTCGGTGAAGAGCTCGGCGGCGGCCCGGGCGATGTCGAGCTGGGTGGCGGCCTTACGGCGCTCCGTCAGGGAGGGGGGCTTGGTGCTCACCGTACGAAGGGTACGCCCCGCCTCTGCCGACCACGCATTTCATGCAACTATGGCAAAACGTGCCACTCAGGCGTACGGTGTCCCAAGCATCGAGAGACTCGCCCCCGAGAGACTCGTCGTCGAAAGGTCGGACAGGACATGAACCGCTACGAAGGACGCCGCGCACTGGTCACCGGTGGCGGCTCGGGCATCGGCCAGGCCACCGTGCTGCGCATGCTCGCCGAGGGCGGCCGCGTCGTCGCCGCGGACATCAGTGAGGACGGGCTGAAGGACACCGTCGCCAAGGCGGACGCCGCCGCGGACCGGCTGACGACCGTGGTCGTGAACGTGGCCGACGAAGCCTCCGTCCGCGCGGGCGTCGCCGCCGCCGTCGAGGCGCTGGGAGGTCTGGACGTGCTGGTCAACGCCGCCGGCATCCTGCGCTCCTCGCACACCCACGAGACGAGCCTCGACGGCTTCGAGCAGGTGATCCGGATCAACCTCACCGGCACCTTCCTGGTGATCCGCGAGGCGATCCCCGCGCTCCTGGAGGGCAACGGCTCCGCGGTGGTCAACTTCTCCTCCACCTCGGCGATGTTCGCCCACCCGTACATGGCCGCCTACGCGGCCAGCAAGGGCGGCATCCAGTCCATGACCCACGCGCTCGCCGCCGAGTACGCCAAGCAGGGCATTCGCTTCACCGCCGTCCAGCCCGGCTCCATCTCCTCCGGCATGACCGACGGCACCGGCGCCAGCCGGCAGTCCGTCGGCCCCGGCCTGCCCGAGGACACCGACTGGTCCCTGTTCGCGAAGCTCGCCCCCGCCCTCGGCCAGGGCTTCGCCGGTCCCGAGACCGTGGCCGGCGTCGTCGCCATGCTCGCCAGCGAGGACGGGAAGTTCATCACCGGCACGGAGGTCCGCGTCGACGGCGGGACCCACTTCTGATCCTCGGCCAGGTGAACCCCGAGCTGCGGTTCATCGAGAGACCGGTGCGGACCCGGGGCGGGACGACGTCCCCCGGGTCCGCACCACCGGCTCACGAGCCGAAGCGCTCCCACAGGCGTGGATAGCGCACCGCGAGCACCGCGTCGTCCTCCAGGTCGAACGCCACGCCCTCCGGCTCCGCCGGCTGCGGCGGAATCCCGAGGTCCGGCGCCTCGATACCGGTCAGCTGCTCGTACGCCTCGTCGGCGGCGAAACCGAGCTCCTCGCCGTCCCCGTCGATCTCCTCGTCGAAGTCGACGAGCAGCTCGGCCAGCGCGTCGGGATCGTGCACCGCGCCCTCGAAGACCTCCCGGCCCTGCCCGATCAGCCAGCAGCGGAAGTAGTCGAAGCCGTCGTCGCTCGCCCCGTCGAGCAGCACCGCCGCCGCGCCCCACAGATCCCAGCGGTACGCGCGGTTGTAGCGGGCCTCGAAATGGCGGGCGAAGTCGAGCACGGAGTCGGGGTCGAGCTGCAGCAGCCGCTCGACGAGCAGGTCGGCGTGATCCTCGGGGTCGCCCTCGGCGGCCTCGCGGGTGGTGTCGACGATCTCCCAGAACTCCGTCTCGTCCATCACGGGTCAAGCATCGGGCTTGGGGGAGGGCGACGCACCCGGAAACGGCCAAAATGAAACCGGACAGGAGATGTCGTACTTTCCTGTCACTGTCGTTCCATGACGACGGAAACGAAGCCGCTGAGCGGCAGGATCGCACTGGTCGCGGGCGCCACGCGGGGCGCGGGTCGGGCCATCGCCGTACAGCTGGGCGTGGCGGGAGCCACGGTGTACGTGACAGGGCGCACCACCCGGGAGAAGGTCAGCGAGGTCGGCCGAGCGACCGAGACGATCGAGGAGACCGCCGAGCTGGTGACGGTGGCGGGTGGCGAGGGCATCGCCGTGCCCACCGACCATCTGGAGCCCGAGCAGGTCCGGGCACTCGTCGAGCGGATCGACCGCGAGCGGGGCCGGCTGGACATCCTGGTCAACGACGTCTGGGGCGGGGAGCATCTGATCGAGTTCGACAAGAAGGTCTGGGAGACCGACCTGACGGGTGGGCTGCGGATGCTGGAGCTCGGTGTGAAGACGCACGCGATCACCTCCCGCCTCGCGCTGCCCCTGCTCATCAGGCACCCCGGCGGCCTGGTCGTCGAGATGACCGACGGCACGACCGAGTACAACACCCGCTTCCGGAACAACTTCTTCTACGACCTCGCGAAGAACGCGCCCCTTCGGATGGCGTTCGCACTCGCCCACGACCTCAAGGACGTGGGGAGCACCGCCGTCGCGCTCACCCCGGGCTGGCTGCGCTCCGAGCAGATGCTGGCGGCGTTCGGCGTGACGGAGGAGAACTGGCGCGACGCGACCGAGAAGATCCCGGACTTCGCGGTCGCCGAGTCCCCGGTCTACGTCGGCCGCGCCGTCGCCGCACTCGCCGCGGATCCGGACCGGGCGCGCTGGAACGGGCAGTCGCTCTCCAGCGGCCAGCTCGCCAAGGAGTACGGCTTCACGGACGCCGACGGTTCGCAGCCGGACGCCTGGGGCTTCATCATCGCCAAGGAGACGGACGAGAACGTCTCGGTGGACGACTACCGGTAGGAAGCACCGGCCCCGGTGGCGCGCGCCCGCCACGTGTCGCGCGTCACCGGGGCGCCCGGCGGGTCTGGGTCGCCCGGAAGTGGGCGGGGGAGACCCCGTACCGGCCGACGAAGGCCTGCCGCAGCGACTCGGCGGTGCCGAACCCGCAGCGGGCGGCCACCCCTGTCATGGGCAGCTCGGTCGACGCGAGGAGCTGCGCGGCCGCCTCGGTGCGGGCCCGCCGGACGAACCGGCCCGGCGGCTCCCCGAGGTGCTCAACGAACAACCGGGTGAGGTGACGCGGGGTCACGCCCGCGCGCGCGGCCAGGGCCGCCGGGCCCAGATCGTGGTCCGGGTGGGCGGTGATGTGCTCGACGAGCTCGCGGACCAGGTCGTTGCGGGGTGGCGGGGCGGCCGTGAAGAGGCTCATCTGCGCCTGTGTTCCAGGCCGTTGCAGATAGACGACCAGGTTGCGGGCCACCTGGCGGGCCAACTCGGGGCCGTGGTCCTCCTCGATGAAGGCCAGGGTGAGGTCCATCGCGCTGGTGATGCCCGCCGAGGTGTACACGTTTCCGTCACGGATGTAGATCGGGGCCGCGTCCACCTCGACCCGCGGATGGCGGGCGGCGAGCCGGGGCGCGAACTGCCAGTGCGTCGTGGCGCGACGGCCGTCGAGGAGCCCGGCGGCGGCCAGCACACCCGCCCCGGTGCACACCGAGGCCACCCGCCGGCTCTCCTTGGCCAGCCGCCGGACGTGCCCCACGAGTCGTCGGTCGTCGGCGGCCCGCTCGATTCCGACACCGCCCGACACGATCAGGGTGTCGATCGGGCCGACGAGCCGTTCGAGGGACTGCTGACTCTGCAGGGAGAGCCCCGAGCCGCAGACGATCGGTGCGCCGCCCGGACCGACCACGCTCACCCGGTACGGCACCGCGGGATCACCGATCCCGTTGGCCATCGCCAGGCTCGTGGTGACCCCCGCGATGTCCAGCAACTCGGCCGATTCGTAGCCGACCACCACCATGAGCCGCTCCGCCATGCGGCGACCCTATGCCGGAAGGACGGGTACCCCAAGGCCACGGACATCGGTCCGCCCTCCGCGCGCGGACGGGGCCGGCAGGGCCGCAGAGTGACGAGGGAACCGCCCCGCCCCCTCCTCACGACACCTCCGGGAGACGCCATGACGATCGACTCCACGCGCGACGGCGACGCCCGCGTCGGCTGCGATGGCCGGGACGAAGGTGACGCCCGCGACGGCCGTGACGCCCGGGACGGCTGGGCGGCCAGGGGCGACGGGACGCTCGCGGCGCCTCCCGGATCCGCCGTGGCCCGCCTCCCGCGCGCCCTCGCACACCGATGGCCCACCCTCCTCGCGCTCGCCCTGGCGGTCGTCACCTTCGTCGACGGCCTCCCGGGCCGGGAGCTGCTGGCCGGGCTCCTCGTCCTCATGCCGCTGTGCTACCTGGCCTTCGGCGCGTTGCGCGGGGAACTGCGCCCGGCGGGCGCCCTCGTCCGCCAACTCGCGGGGCTTCTCGGCTTCGCGGCCGTGGCCCTGATCGCCCTGGCCGTCGACGAGACCCTGGGGCTCCGCCTGCTGGCCGCAGGCTGGCTGGCGCATGCGGTCTGGGACCTCGTCCACCACCGGACCGGAAAGGTCGTTCCCCGGGCCTGGTCGGAATGGTGCTGCGTCGTCGACGCCTCGGGCGCCCTGGCGATGGCCGTCCTGGCCTGAGGGGAGCCGTCCAGGCCCGCTCACCCGTAGAGCGCCGCGAGCCCCCGGGCCGCCTCCGCGAAACGGGCCCGCAGGGACTCCGGGGCGAGGACCTCCGCCTCCGGACCGAGCGCGAGCAGCTGGCCGAAGGCGACCTCCTCGTTCTCCACGAGGAGCGTCGCCGTCACCCGCCCCTCGGCGTCCTTCGCGGCGCCCGCCAGCGCCTCCTCCGCCGCCGCGCGATCCGTCGCGTACGGCAGCCGGCGCGCGCCCGCCTCCGAGAGCCGCAGCACGACCTCCGCCCGCAGCAGCGAGCGGGCGAACTCGGCCGCGCGGTCCGCCCAGAAGGCCGGCAGGTCGAAGTCCTCTTCCCGGTCGAAGCGCTCCTCGCCCAGGGCGACCGCCGTGAAGCGGTCCACCCGGTAGGTACGGATCGCGGCGCCCGATCGCGCGCAGAGGTACCAGACGCCCGCCTTCAGCACGAGCCCGTACGGCGCCAGTTCGCGCTCCACCTCGGTGTCCCCGCGACGGTAGCGGGCCGAGATCATCCGGTCGTCCCAGACGGCCTCCGCGATCGGGGCGAGCAGCTCGGGCGTCTCCGGCTCCTGGTACCAGCCGGGTGCGTCCAGATGGAAGCGCTGCGCCACCGACTCGGGGGCGTCCCGCAGGGAGGGCAGCAGCGCGGCCGACACCTTCAGACGGGCCGCAGAGGCCGCGTCGGCGAGCCCCATGTCCCGCAGCGCGCCCGGCAGTCCGGACAGGAAGAGCGCCTCGGCCTCACCGCGCGCCAGGCCCGTCAGACGGGTGCGGTAACCGCCGATCAGCCGGTACCCGCCGGCCCTGCCCCGGTCCGCATACACCGGTACCCCCGCCTCCGAGAGGGCGAGGGCATCGCGGGTGATGGTGCGTTCGGACACCTCCAGCTCCGAGGCGAGCTCGGCCGCCGTCATCGACGGACGGGACTGGAGCAGAAGCACCATCTTGATCAGCCGGGCAGCGCGCATGACACGCATTCTGCCCGGCTGATCAGCTGCCTTACAGGCCGTAGCGCTCGCGCGCCTCCTTCACGGCCGAGGCCGGGACCTCGCCGCGCCGCGCCAGCTGGGCGAGGGCCGCGACGACGATCGACTGCGCGTCGACACCGAAGTGGCGGCGGGCCGCCTCGCGGGTGTCGGAGAGACCGAAGCCGTCCGCACCGAGCGAGGACCAGTCCTGCTCGACCCACTGGGCGATCTGGTCGGGGACCTGACGCATGTAGTCCGACACCGCGAGGACCGGGGACTCGACGCCCTCCAGCGCCTGGCGGACGTACGGGGTCCGCTCCTCGCCGCGCAGCAGCGCCGCGTCGGCCTCCAGCGCGTCGCGCCGCAGCTCCGTCCACGAGGTCGCGGACCACACGTCGGCGCCCACGCCCCACTCGGCGGCGAGCAGCTTCTGCGCCTCCAGGGCCCAGTGGATGGCCGTGCCGGAGGAGAGCAGCTGGATGCGCGCCGGGTTGGCGGGCAGGTCGAGACCGGCCGACTCCGCCGTGTTGAAGCGGTAGAGGCCCTTGATGATGCCCTCGTCGACACCGGCCGGCTTGGCCGGCTGCGGCATCGGCTCGTTGTAGACGGTGAGGTAGTAGAAGACGTTCTGGTCCTCGCCCTCGGCGGCCTCGCCGTACATCCGGCGCAGACCCTCCTTGACGATGGCCGCGACCTCGTAGGCGAACGCCGGGTCGTACGTCAGCGCCGCCGGGTTGGTGGCCGCGATCATCGGGGAGTGGCCGTCCGCGTGCTGCAGACCCTCACCGGTCAGCGTCGTACGGCCCGCGGTGGCGCCGACGAGGAAGCCGCGGCCGAGCTGGTCGCCGAGCTGCCACATCTGGTCGGCGGTGCGCTGCCAGCCGAACATCGAGTAGAAGATGTAGAAGGGGATCATCGCCTCGCCGTGCGTCGCGTACGACGACGAAGCGGCGATGAAGTCCGCCATCGAGCCGGCCTCGGTGATCCCCTCGTTGAGGATCTGGCCGTTGACGGCCTCCTTGTAGTACATCAGCTGGTCGCGGTCGACCGGCTCGTACGTCTGGCCCTTCGGCGAGTAGATGCCGAGCGACGGGAACAGCGACTCCATACCGAAGGTACGGGCCTCGTCCGGGACGATCGGGACCCAGCGCTTGCCGGTCTCCTTGTCGCGGACCAGGTCCTTGACCAGGCGTACGAAGGCCATGGTGGTCGCCACGGACTGCGAGCCGGAGCCCTTGTCGAAGGCGGCGAACGCCTTCTCCGCAGGCGCCGGCAGCGGGGCGAGCGCCTGCGTGCGGCGGGCCGGGGCCGGGCCGCCGAGGGCCGCGCGGCGCTCCTGGAGGTACCGGACCTCGGGGGAGTCGGCGCCGGGGTGGCCGTAGGGGACCACGCCGTCGACGAACTGCGCGTCCGAGATCGGCAGGTCGAGCAGGTCGCGCATGGCCTTGAACTCGTCCACCGACAGCTTCTTCATCTGGTGGTTCGCGTTCTTGGAGGCGAAGCCCTCGCCGAGGGTGAAGCCCTTCACGGTCTGCGCGAGGACGACCGTCGGCGCGCCCTTGAACTCCAGCGCGGCCTTGTACGCGGCGTACACCTTGCGCGGCTCGTGGCCACCGCGCGAGAGGTGGAAGCACTCGAGGATCTTGTCGTCGCTGAGCAGCTGCGCCATCGCGACGAGCGCCGGGTCGGAGCCGAAGAAGTCCTGGCGGATGTAGGCGGCGTCACGGGTCTGGTACGTCTGGACCTGCGCGTCCGGGACCTCGCGGAGGCGGCGGACGAGGGCGCCGGTGGTGTCGAGCGCGAACAGCTCGTCCCAGGCGCCGCCCCACAGCGACTTCACGACGTTCCAGCCGGCGCCGCGGAACTGGGCCTCCAGCTCCTGCACGATCTTGAAGTTGGCGCGGACCGGGCCGTCGAGGCGCTGCAGGTTGCAGTTGATGACGAAGGTCAGGTTGTCCAGACCCTCGCGGGCGGCGAGTGCGAGTGCCGCGGTCGACTCGGGCTCGTCCATCTCGCCGTCACCGAGGAACGCCCACACGTGGGACGCGGAGACGTCCTTGATGCCGCGGTTGGTGAGGTAGCGGTTGAAGCGCGCCTGGTAGATGGCGGAGAGCGGGCCCAGACCCATGGAGACGGTCGGGAACTCCCACAGCCAGGGAAGGCGGCGCGGGTGCGGGTAGGAGGGGAGGCCGTTGCCGCCCGACTCCTGCCGGAAGTTGTCGAGGTGGGCCTCGGTGAGGCGGCCGTCGAGGAACGCGCGGGCGTAGATGCCGGGGGAGGCGTGGCCCTGGATGTAGAGCTGGTCGCCGGAACCGTCGGCTTCCTTGCCCTTGAAGAAGTGGTTGAAGCCGGTCTCGTAGAGCCACGCGGCGGAGGCGAAGGTGGCGATGTGGCCGCCGACGCCGTGCTTCGCACCGCGGGTGACCATGGCGGCCGCGTTCCAGCGGTTCCAGGCGGTGATCCTCCGCTCCATCTCCTCGTCGCCGTCGACGACGGGCTCCGCGGAGGTGGGGATGGAGTTGACGTAATCCGTCTCCAGCAGCTTGGGCAGGGCGAGACCGGCGCCCTCGGCGTGCTGCAGCGTGCGGCGCATCAGGTAGGCGGCCCGGTGCGGGCCGGCGGCCTTGGTGACGGCGTCCAGGGAGGCCGCCCACTCGGCGGTCTCCTCGGTGTCACGGTCCGGGAGCTGGTCGAGCTCGCTCGGAATCTTGCCTACGGGATCGGTCATGATCGCCGCCTTCCGGACAGGTGGGGGTGGAGAAGGGGTGCCTTGTCTGGCAGGACAGGGCGAAGGGCCGGGTAGCGGCCCGCCGAAGACTGTAAGCCGCCGATCGATGATCGATCAAAGGGTTGAAGGCGAAAACCTGTTCAGATCGAGAAAGTCGGCACAGGGTGCCGCGAAAGTGGGCACCGGGTGCCTTGTTTTCGCAGGTGGGGAGCCGAATGAGGGTGGGGGCGCACGAATGAGCGGGCCCCCGTCGGGGGCCCGCTCAGGGGTACGCGATGCTGCCGTCAGGCCCTGGGCGCGCAGCCGAGGACGTGGGCCTTGACGAGGTTGCCGATGTTCGGGTCGCCGCGGCGGAAGGCCTCCACGAGCTCCTGGTGCTCCTCCGCGTACGACTTCTGGACCGTGCCGAGCCAGCGGATCGACAGCGCCGTGAACACCTCGATGCCCAGGCCCTCCCAGGTGTGCAGCAGGACGCCGTTCCCGGCCGCCTTCACCAGCTCCCGGTGGAAGGCCACCGTGTGCCGGACCTGCGCAGTGCCGTCGGCCGTCCGGTCCGCCTCGTACAGCGCCGCCACGTGCGGCTCCAGGGCGGAGCAGTCGGCCGCCAGCCGCGTCGCCGCCAGCTCCGCGGCGATCTGTTCCAGACCGGCCCGGACCGGGTAGCTCTCCTCCAGGTCGGCCGCGGTGAGGTTCCGCACCCGTACGCCCTTGTTGGGCGAGGACTCGATCAGCCGCAGCGACTCCAACTCGCGCAGCGCCTCACGCACCGGCGTCTGGCTGACCTCGAGCTCCGTCGCGATGCGGCGCTCGACGATCCGCTCGCCCGGCTTCCAGCGGCCGCTGACGATGCCCTCCACGATGTGCTCGCGGATCTGTTCGCGCAGCGAGTGGACGACGGGCACGCTCATGAAGCCGCTCCTTAGGGACGCGTTGACACTCAAGACAATACGGCGGCGCCCCCACCCGGAAACACTTCCGGGTGGGGGCGCCGCAGGTGAGGCTCGTTACGTTGCCTTACAGGCCGAGCTCGACCTCGAACTCGCCGGCCTCAAGGATCGCCTTGACGGCCGTCAGGTAACGGGCCGCGTCGGCGCCGTCCACCAGGCGGTGGTCGTAGGAGAGCGCGACGTACGTCATGTCGCGGATCGCGATCGTCTCACCCAGGTCCGGGTGGTTCACGACGACCGGACGACGGACCGTGGCACCGATGCCCAGGATGGCGACCTGGTTCGGGGGCACGATGATCGTGTCGAACAGCGCACCGCGCGAGCCGGTGTTGGAGATCGTGAAGGTCGCACCGGCGAGGTCGTCCGGCGTGATCTTGCTGGCGCGCACCGCGCCCGCGAGCTCCGCGGTCTTCTTGGCGATGCCGGCGATGTTCAGGTCGCCCGCACCCTTGATGACCGGGGTCATCAGACCCTTCTCGGAGTCCACGGCGATGCCGATGTTCTCCGAGTCGAAGTACGTGATGGTGCCCTCGTCCTCGTTGATCCGGGCGTTGATGACCGGGTGGGCCTTCAGCGCCTGGGCCGCCGCCTTCACGAAGAACGGCATCGGGGACAGCTTGACGCCCTCACGCGCGGCGAAGGAGTTCTTCGCCTGGTTGCGCAGCTTCATCAGCTTGGTGATGTCGACCTCGACGACCGAGGTCAGCTGGGCCTGGCCGTGCAGCGCCTTCATCATGTTGTCGCCGATGACCTTGCGCATGCGGGTCATCTTGACGGTCTGACCGCGCAGCGGGGAGACCTCGAGGGCCGGGGCCTTCGCGGCGGCCGGGGCGGCAGCGGCGGGGGCCGGGGCGGCCTTCTTGGCCTCGGCGGCCGCGAGGACGTCCTGCTTGCGGATACGGCCGCCGACGCCGGTGCCCTTGACGGACGCCAGGTCGATGCCGTTCTCGGAGGCGAGCTTGCGGACCAGCGGGGTCACGTAGGCGCCGTCGTCCACCGGCTGTGCGGCGGCGGGGGCGGGAGCCGGGGTGACCGGAGCCGGAGCGGCCGGAGCCGGAGCGGCCGGGGCGGCGGGCGCGACCGGAGCCGGAGCGGCGACCGGGGCGGCCGGAGCCGCGGGGGCCGGAGCCGGGGCCGGGGCGGCGGGCGCAGCGGCCGGAGCCGGAGCGGCCGGGGCCGGGGCAGCGGCCGGAGCGGCACCCGCGGCACCGATGACGGCCAGCTTGGCGCCGACCTCGGCGGTCTCGTCCTCGGCGACGACGATCTCCAGCAGGACACCCGAAGCCGGGGCCGGGATCTCGGTGTCGACCTTGTCCGTGGAGACCTCGAGCAGCGGCTCGTCGGCCTCGACGGTCTCGCCGACCGACTTCAGCCAGCGGGTGACGGTGCCCTCGGTGACGGACTCACCGAGCGCCGGCAGGACGACGTCCGTACCGGTGGCGCCACCGGCCGGGGCGGCGGCCGGAGCCTCGGCCGCGGGGGCCGGGGCGGGGGCGGCGGGGGCGGGGGCCTCGGCGACCGGCGCCGGAGCGGCCGGGGCGGCAGCCTGCTCGGCGGCCGGGGCCGGGGCGGCAGCCGCAGCACCGGAGCCGTCGTCGATGATGGCCAGCTCGGCGCCGACCTCGACCGTCTCGTCCTCGGCGACCTTGATGGAGGCGAGGACGCCCGAGGCGGGGGCGGGGATCTCGGTGTCGACCTTGTCGGTCGAGACCTCGAGCAGCGGCTCGTCGGCCTCGACACGCTCACCCTCGGCCTTGAGCCAGCGGGTGACGGTGCCCTCGGTGACGCTCTCGCCGAGCGCCGGCAGGGTTACGGAAACCGACATGGTTTCAGTTGCTCCTAACGAATTGCGGAAAGTGGTCGTCGCGCCCGTGATGACGTGAGCGTCAGTCGTGGGAGTGCAGAGGCTTGCCGGCCAGCGCCAGGTGCGCCTCGCCGAGCGCCTCGTTCTGCGTCGGGTGGGCGTGGATGAGCTGCGCGACCTCTGCCGGCAGCGCCTCCCAGTTGTAGATCAGCTGCGCTTCGCCGACCTGCTCGCCCATGCGGTCACCGACCATGTGGACGCCGACCACGGCACCGTCCTTGACCTGGACGAGCTTGATCTCGCCCGCGGTCTTGAGGATCTTGCTCTTGCCGTTGCCCGCGAGGTTGTACTTCAGGGCGACGACCTTGTCCGCGCCGTAGATCTCCTTGGCCTTGGCCTCGGTGATACCGACGGAGGCGACCTCGGGGTGGCAGTACGTCACCCGCGGCACGCCGTCGTAGTCGATCGGAACGGGCTTCAGACCGGCCAGTCGCTCCGCCACCAGGATGCCCTCGGCGAAGCCGACGTGCGCAAGCTGGAGGGTCGGGACGAGGTCGCCGACCGCGGAGATCGTGGGCACGTTCGTGCGCATGTACTCGTCGACGAGCACGTAGCCGCGGTCCATCGCGACACCCTGCTCCTCGTAGCCGAGACCGGCCGAGACCGGGCCGCGGCCGATGGCGACGAGCAGGACCTCCGCCTCGAAGGTCTTGCCGTCGGCCAGGGTGACCTTGACACCGCTCTCGGTGTACTCGGCGGACTGGAAGAAGGTGCCGAGGTTGAACTTGATGCCGCGCTTGCGGAAGGCGCGCTCAAGAAGCTTGGAGCTGTTCTCGTCCTCGACCGGGACCAGGTGCTTCAGGCCCTCGATGACGGTCACGTCGGTGCCGAAGGACTTCCACGCGGAGGCGAACTCGACGCCGATGACGCCGCCGCCGAGGATGATCGCGGACTCCGGGACCCGGTCCAGGGTCAGCGCGTGGTCCGAGGAGATGATCCGGTTGCCGTCGATCTCCAGGCCCGGCAGCGACTTCGGAACGGAGCCGGTGGCGAGGAGGACGTGACGACCCTCGACGCGGCGGCCGTCCACGTCGACGGAGGTCGGGGAGGAAAGGTGGCCGTGGCCCTCGATGTACGTCACCTTGCGGGAGGCGACCAGACCCTGCAGACCCTTGTACAGGCCCGAGATCACATCGTCCTTGTACTTGTGGACGGCCTTGATGTCGATGCCCTCGAAGGAGGCCTTGACACCGAACTGCTCCGCCTCGCGCGCCTGGTCGGCGACCTCGCCGGCGTGGAGCAGGGCCTTCGTCGGGATGCAGCCGTTGTGCAGGCAGGTGCCGCCGAGCTTGTTCTTCTCGATCAGTGCGACGTCCAGGCCCAGCTGCGCTCCGCGCAGCGCCGCGGCATAACCGCCGCTACCGCCGCCGAGGATCACTAGGTCGAAAACGGTGCTGGCGTCGTTCGCCACGTCACGTCCTCCATGCATGTGCGCCGGTCGCCGGTCTCCTGTGACCGGGCGGCGGCTGGTGTTCGGCCGCTTTTATTTCGGCCCTGTGGTGGGGGCCCTGTCCTGCCGAGAACCCATCTTCGCACTTGTTGCCGGAAGGCGGGACGCGGGGCCGGGCTGTGAGACGGCCGATCGCCCGTACGGACAGGTAACCGGCACGTATGAACGTACGGATTTCGTTGAGAGCGCAACGGCCCCCGGGCGGAGAACCCGGGGGCCGGTGCACCGTGCGTGTGGGGTCAGAGCTCGCCGTCGGCGGTCCGCTCCGCGAGCTTCACCAGCGTCCGGACCGCGGATCCCGTGCCGCCCTTCGGGGTGTAGCCGTACGGCGCCCCCTCGTGGAAGGCCGGGCCCGCGATGTCGAGGTGGGCCCAGGTGATGCCCTCGCCGACGAACTCCTTCAGGAACAGACCGGCGACCAGGCCGCCGCCCATCCGCTCGCCCATGTTCGCGATGTCCGCGGTGGGCGAGTCCATGCCCTTGCGCAGGTCCGCCGGGAGCGGCATCGGCCAGGACTGCTCGCCGACCTGCTCGGCGATCTCGTGGATCGCGGTGCGGTAGTCGTCGTCGTTGGCCATGATGCCGAAGGTGCGGTTGCCCAGGGCCAGCACCATCGCGCCGGTCAGCGTCGCCACGTCGACGATCGCGTCCGGGTTCTCCTCCGAGGCCCTGGTCAGCGCGTCGGCGAGGACGAGCCGGCCCTCGGCGTCGGTGTTGAGGACCTCGACGGTCTTGCCGCTGTACATGCGCAGCACGTCGCCGGGGCGGGTGGCCGAGCCCGACGGCATGTTCTCGGCCAGCGCCAGCCAGCCGGTGACGTTGACGGCCAGGCCGAGGCGGGCGGCGGCGACGACCGCGGCGAACACGGCGGCGGCGCCGCTCATGTCGCACTTCATCGTCTCGTTGTGGCCGGCCGGCTTCAGGGAGATGCCGCCCGAGTCGTAGGTGATGCCCTTGCCGACCAGGGCGAGGGTCTTCTCCGCCTTCGGGTGGGTGTAGGCGACCCGGACCAGGCGCGGGCCGCGGACCGCGCCCTTGCCGACGCCGAGGATGCCGCCGAAGCCGCCCTTGTCGAGGGCCTTCTCGTCGAGCACCTGCACCTTGAGGCCGTGCTCCTTGCCCGCGGCCTGGACGATGGCGGCGAACGTCTCGGGGTAGAGGTCGTTCGGCGGCATGTTGATCAGGTCGCGGGCGCGGTTGATCTCCTCGGTGAGCGCCTGCGCGCGCTCGGCGACGGCCTTGAACGCCTTGTCGCGGGGCTTGGCGCCGAGCAGGGCGACCTCGGCCAGCGGCTTCTTCGCGTCCTTGCCGTTCTTGCTTTCCTGGTACGCGGTGTAGGCGTACGCGCCGAGCAGCGCGCCCTCGGCGATCGCCTCGGCGTCCTCGGGAGCGGTGATCGGCAGCGCGAACGCGGCCTTCTTCGCGCCGTTCAGGGTGCGGGCGGCGGTACCGGCCGCGCGGCGCAGGGCCTCGGCGCCGTACGCCTGGCCGTCCTCGGGGGCGGATCCCAGGCCGACGGCGAGCACGACGGGGGTCTTCAGACCGGCGGGGGCGGGCAGCTTGGTCGCCTCACCCTCGGCACCCGCGGCGCCCAGGGTCTCCAGGACGGCGGCGAGCTTACCGTCGAACGCCTTGTCCACGGCCTCGGCGCCCGGGGCGACGAGCAGGCCCTTGCCGGACTTCGCGACGCCGACGACGAGGGCGTCGGCGCGCAGCGTCGCCGCACCGGCAGTGCTGAGAGTGAGAGCAGTCACGGTGGTGAAATCTCGCTTCCATTGAGTTCTGTGGCGGTCGAGGGATGGGCCGACCGTGCCCGCCGCATCGTATTTCGGCCCGGGGAGCGCCGAGAACGAGCCTACGCTCGCTCTTCGTGTTCGCTCACGGCGACGGTGATTCACTCATCCGTGGTGTCTCTTTCACGTTTACCTCGCGGGCCCGGCGAGCTCGGTCACACTCGCCTCATTCGCGCAAGGGCAGCACTCGCTCCTTTGCATCATCCGCATCATCTCCACAGGTCCTCCCACGTCCGGCTGGGCCTGTCGAGGGGGGACACCACCCGATGGACTCTGCCGGATCCCGTATGCCCAGAACAGCCAGGACGGCATCTCTGCTCGCCGCCGCGCTCCTCGCCACCGTCGTCCCGTCCGCCGGGGCGAGCGCGGCCGAAGCGGTGCCGAGGATCGACCTCACCGTCCTGGTCGTCGACGACGGCGGCAGCGCAGTGGAGGCGATCACCTCCGAGCTGCGCTCGACCGGCGTCCCGTACCGCCGGGTCGATCTGGCCGATTCCGGCCGCCCGGTCATCGACGCCGCCTTCCTCAGCGACACCGTCTCGGGGCGCCCCCGGGCCAAGTACCAGGGCGTCGTCCTGCCCCACGAGGCCGCCTTCGGCCCCGACTCCGCCGAGCAGGCGGCCCTCTCCGCCTACGAGAAGACCTTCGGCATCCCGCAGGTCGACGCGTACACCTGGGCCCACCCCGGCGTCGGTCTCGACTACACCAGCGAGGGGGGACTCTCCGGTCCCCTCGACGGGACCGCCGCCTCCGTCACCCCGGCCGGCAAAGCAGGACCGTTCCGCCACCTGGACGGGCCGCTGACCTTCGAGGACAACGACCCGGCGATCTCCGAGAGCTACGGCTACGCCGGCCGCCCGCGCGAGGGCTTCACCAGCTACCTCGACATCCCGGTCGACGGCGGCGGCCGGGCCAGCCTCATCGGCGAGTACGCCCACGACGGGCGCCGCGAACTGGTCGTCACCTTCGCCTACAACCAGTACCAGCGGCAGTTCCGGGCGCTCGCCCGCGGCATCGTCGAATGGCTCACCCAGGGCGTCCACCTCGGCCAGAGCCGCAGCTACTTCTCCGTCCACGTCGACGACGTCTTCGCCCCCGACGCCCGCTGGGACACCGCCCGGAACTGCACCCCCGGCGACTTCGACTGCCCCGGCGGCGACGGCGAGGCCGGCGAGAACCCGGTCCGGATGACCGCCGACGACGCCCGGTACGCCGCCGCCTGGCAGAAGGCCGCCGGCTTCACCCTCGACATGGTCTACAACGGCGGCCAGGGCGAGCAGTGGAAGACCGAGCACGGAGGCACCGACCCGCTCGCCGCGCAGTTGATCGCCGACCGCGCCCAGTACCGCTGGGTCAACCACACGTACACCCACCCCTTCCTCGGCTGCGTCCAGGACACCTCCACCGTCCCCTGGCAGTGCGCCAAGAACGCCACCGGAACCACCCTGTGGATGAGCCGCAGCGAGATCTCCGGACAGATCAGGAACAACCACAACTGGGCCGTCGGCAAGGGTCTCTCCGTCGACCGGTCCGAACTCGTCACCGGCGAGCACTCCGGCCTGAAGACCCTCCCGCAGCAGTCCGCCGACAACCCGAACCTGGCCGGCGCGCTCTCCGACAACGGCGTGAAGTGGGTCGCCAGCGACAACTCCCGCGAGCCGCTGCAGCGGTCCGTCGGCGCCGCCAGGACCGTCCCGCGCCACCCCATGAACGTGTACTACAACGTGGGAACGGCCGCCGAGATGGCCGACGAGTACAACTGGATCTACACCTCGCGCGCCGACGGCGGCAGCGGGATCTGCGAGTCCAACCCGGCCTCCACCTGCCTGCCCGCCCCGCTCGACACCGCCACCGGGTACGCCTCCCACATCGTCCCGCAGGAGGCCCGCACGGCCCTCTCCCACATCGTGGCGAACGACCCGCGCCCGCACTACGTCCACCAGTCCAACCTCGCCGAGGAGCGGATCCTCTACCCCGTCATCGACCGGGTACTCGCCGACTACCGGGCCCTCTTCGCCGACAACACCCCCCTGGTGAACCCGCGTCAGCGCGACGTCGGCACCGAACTGAACCGCCGCACCGCCTGGGACCAGGCGCTCGCGGCCGGCCAGGTCACCGCGTACCGCATCGGCACCACCGTCACCGTCAAGGCGCCCGCGGGCGGGACAGCACCGGTCACCGCCCCCGAGGGCACCCGCAAGCAACTCCTCCTCGGTACATCGGCGTTCGGGGCGCCGTACGCCGGAGCCCGCTCGGCCTGGACCGCCCCGGAGCCGCTGCAGAGCACGATCACGCTCCGGCTCCCGACCGCCTGACCGACCATCCGTACGTTCTGGGGGAAACGCACATGCCGAGCAGTGGCCGTCACGTCACCATGCTCACCGAAGGCACCTATCCGCATGTCCACGGGGGAGTCAGCACCTGGTGCGACCAGCTCGTCCGCGGCATGCCCGAGGTCGACTTCCAGGTCCTCGCCCTCACCGGCAGCGGCCGCGAACCGGTCACCTGGGAGCTGCCGCCGAACGTCTACCGGCACACCGCCTTCCCGCTCTGGGGCCCGGCCCCGGAGCGGGGGCGGGCCCCGTGGGGGCGGGCGCGCCGCCGCTTCGTCGACACCTACGAGCGCTTCCTGCTCTCCATGCTCGACCCCGAGGCAGGCTGCGACTTCGGCGAGGGCCTCTACGCCCTGGCCGAACTCGCCCGGAACGGCGGGCTCACCGCGGCCCTGCGCTCCGAGCGGGTACTGCGCTCGCTGATGTGGATCTGGACCATGCCGCACCTGCCGACGGCCGCGGCCCGGCCCACCGTGCACGACGCGCTGACCGCCACCGACCTGCTGGAGCACGCGCTGAGACCGCTCGCCGCCCGGATACCCGGCAGCAGCGTCGCGCACGCCGTCTCCAGCGGACTCGCGACCCTGCCGGCGCTCGCCGCCCAGCACTTCGAAGGGGCACCCTTCCTGCTCACCGAGCACGGCATCTATCTGCGGGAGCGCTATCTCGGCTACCGCACGGAGTCGCAGCGCTGGCCCGTCAAGGCCCTGATGCTCGGCTTCTACCGCGAGCTCAACACCCTCGGCTACCGCAAGGCCGACCTCATCACCCCCTGCAACCAGTACAACCGGCGCTGGGAGGAGCGCGGCGGCGCACCCGCCGCCCGCATCCGGACCGTCTACAACGGCGTCGACCCGCACGCCTTCCCCTACGCCGGGCCCGAACCCGAGGTCCCCACCCTCAGCTGGTGCGGCCGGATCGACCCCATCAAGGACCTGGAGACGCTGATCCGGGCGTACGCGGTCTCGCGCGCCGAACTCCCCGAGCTGAGGCTGCGGTTGTTCGGCCCGGTACCGGCCGGGAACGAGGATTACCAGACCCGCCTGGAGAAGCTGGCGGCCGAACTGGGCGTCACCGACGGCATCACCTTCGAGGGCCGGGTCTCCGATGCGGCCGGAGCCTATGCGGCGGGCAGTGTGGTGGTGCTGTCCTCGATCAGCGAAGGGTTCCCCTTCTCCCTGATCGAAGCCATGTCCTGCGGCCGGGCCACGGTCTCCACGGACGTGGGCGGGGTACGCGAGGCCGTCGGCGACACCGGACTCGTCGTCCCGCCGCGCGAACCCGCCGTGCTGGCCGCGGCCGTGTCGGAGCTGCTGCGTGACGGGGAGCGGCGGGCCGAACTCGGCCGCAGGGCCCGGCAGCGGGTCGTCGACCGGTTCACCCTGCACCGCTCGGTGGACGGCTTCCGCCAGATCTACCGCGAACTCGCCGGACAGCCGGTCCGTCCGGCCGACCCCGACGACTCGGCCGACTGGACGGTGCGCCTCACCGACCCCTGGCGCCAGGAACTCGTCGGCGGAGGCTCCCTCTCATGAGCGGCTCGCTCTGGCTGAAGAACGGCACGATGCGGGACACCCTGCCGGTGATCCCGCGCCCTCGCCCGCACGGTGGCGCCGTCGCGGTCGCCGACGGCCCGTACGAAGCACCCCTCGGCCACCCGGCCCCGGAGGAGCCCTACGCCGACGACCCGCTCGACGAACTCGCCGACCGGCTCGACGCGTTGGCCGCCGACGCCGTGCATCCCGACGAGATCGCCGCGATCCTGGAGTCCGACGGGATGACCGACGACCACATCCGGCTCACCTACGGGCGCGCCGACTCCTTCGCACTCGCCGAGGACCTCTACGCGCGCGTGGAGCGGCGCCACCCCGAGCCGGCGGCCCCACGCACCGCGCCCTGGCACAGCGGGCTCGCCGGCTGTCTGCTGCGCGGGCTCGTCTTCGCCCTGCCCGGCCTCGCGTACGTGCTCGGGGCGCCGCTCCTGGCCGGGCCGGGTACGGGACCGCTGCTCGCGGGGGCCGTGGCCGGGTGGGTGTGGAACCAGGCCCTCGCCCACCGCGCGTACTCCTGGCTCGGCCTCGGCGACCGCGGATCCTCCGCCCGCGCCCTGCTCGTCGGGGCTCCGGCGGGTGCGCTCGTCGGCACGGTCGTCGCCGCCCTCGCGGCCGCCGGTCCCGGCGCGTGGGGTGTCGTCGTGTTCGCCGCCGGGCAGTCCCTCTACCTCGGGGCCGCGACCGTCCTGCTCGTCCTCGGCCGCGAACGCGCCCTGCTCTGCGCCCTGCTGCCGCTCGCCGGCGCCGTGCCCGCGTTCTGGTACGACCTCCCGGACGCCCTCCGCGCCGGGCTGCTCGTCCTCTCCCTGACGGCCACGGTCGCCTTCGCGGCGATCGTGCTGCGGCCCGGCCCGAGGCGGCCCCGGTCCGGCCCCCCGCTCACCGCGTCCCTCCCGTACGGTCTCTTCGGCCTCGGTACCGGCCTGCTCGTGCTGCACGCGGGGGGCGGCGACGCCCTCGTGACGGGCGCCGCGCCCGTGGTCGCGCTCACCCTGTCCATGGGGCCCGCCGAGTGGCTGCTGTATCGATTCCGCAGCGAGAGCCTCGCCGGGCTGCGCACCCTCACCAGTGCCCGGGCGTTCCGGCGTGCGGCCGCGGGGACGCTGGCCCACTGCCTTGGCGCGTATCTGGCCGTGCTGCTCGCCCTCGCCTCCGTCGGCACGCTGCTGTGGCCCGGAGCGCCGGAGCTCGGCGGGATCCGGCTCCTCGGGCTGCTGCTCGTCGGGATCGTGCTCTGGCTCGGCCTGCTGCTCCAGGCGTTCGGCGCGGTCCGGAGCGCGGCCGCGGTGTGCACGCTCGCCGCCGCGGCGCAGACCTTCACCCCGACCGCCGGCCCTGCCGTGGCCGGCGCCGCGGCCGCAGTCCTGGCCGTCCTGGCCTGTGCCCTGCTCGTACGGCCGACCGCCCACCGTGTCTGAGGAAGGAACCGTGAACTCCGCTCTCCTCGTGCCCTTCTACGAGCATCCGGCCGACCGGCCCGACGCCTGGGCCGCCGTGATCGAGGCCGCGCCGTCGCTGTACGGCGTCGTCCTCAACCCCGCGAACGGTGCGGGCGAGGCCCTCGATCCTGCCTTCGCCGCCGTGGCCGAACGGCTCCGTGCCGCCGGGGCGCGCGTGCTCGGCTACGTCGACACCGCGTACGGCCGCCGGTCGCACGGCGAGGTCGTCGGCGAGCTGCTCCGCCACCGCGACTGGTACGGGGCCGACGGCGCCTTCCTCGACCAGGTGCCGACCGCGCCCGACGCTCTCGCCCACTTCCGCCGCATCGGCGTCGCCGCGCGCGCCGCCGGAGCCCGGACGCTGGTCCTCAACCACGGCGCCCACCCCGACCCCGGTTACGCGGTGCTCGCGGATCTGCTGGTCACCTTCGAGGGCCCCTGGGACTCCTACCGCGCCCTCGACCTCCCGGTCGCCGACCACTACTGCCACCTGGTCTACGCGGCTCCCCGCGACGTCCTGCCGGCCACCCGCGTCCACTGCGCGGTCCCGGGCGCGGGGGCCCACCCCTGGGGCACGCTCCCGTACGCCCTGGAGCCGATGGCTCAGCCGGTGACGGAGTAACAGGTGGCCCGGCCCTCGCCGTTGTCGGTCCACTCCCGCTCGGTCGACCAGGTGTGCCAGGAGCGGCCACCGGACGTCGTCGCGCACGCCTTGTCCGCCCGGTCCTCCGCCGCCTCGTCGCCGGGGTAGCCGCCGGTGAGCGTGTGCCGGCCCAGGAACCGGCCGTCGTAGGAGCCGGTGCAGGGGACCCGCACCACCAGCCTGCTGTGGCGCAGACCGGTGTTGAAGTCCATGCAGTCCCCGGACTTCGCGTCGTACGTGGCGATCACCGCCGTTCCCGCGTCCAGGGTGCGCTCGGTGGGTCTGATCACGCCTTCATGACCGGGCCGATGTGCGGGAGGTTGCCCTCCGGCACGTCACGAATCGATCACCCCAGCGTCAGTGCGACGAGCGCCACCGTGCCCGCCGTCTCCTCCACCGCGCCGAACACGTCGCCCGTCACCCCGCCGAACCTCCGCACGCACCGCCGCAGCAGCAGCGCCGCCGCGCCGAGCCCCGCCGCTGCCGCGAGGACATGGCGCAGGGCGTCGTACGGGGAGAACAGCGCCCCCGCCGCGGCGCAGGCCACCAGAACGCCTGCCGTGGCCAGGGCCGCGGCGCGGACCGGGACCGTGGCGGCGACCATCGCGCCCAGGCCCTCCGGGCGGGCCGCCGGGACGCCCAGGCGGGAGGCGTGGGTGAGGGCGAGGCGGGCGACCGTGGCGGCGAGGGCGGCGGCGACCGTGCCGTACGCCCAGCCCTCCTCGTACAGCCGGTACAGCGCGGCGACCTGGGCGAGCAGGGTGAAGAGCAGCACGATGACACCGAACGGGCCGATGTCCGACTGCTTCATGATCCGCAGCGCGTCCTCCGCCGGCTTCGCGCTGCCGAGCCCGTCCGCCGTGTCCGCGAGCCCGTCCAGGTGCAGGCCCCTGGTCATCAGCGCCGGGACCGCCGCCGTGGCCACCGCCGCGAGCAGCGGGCCGGAGCCGAGGAGGAGCAACACGCCGCCGACCGCGGCGGAGAAGAGTCCTATGACGAGACCCGCGAGCGGGGCCCAGAGCATTCCGGCCCGCGCGGCGTCCCGGTCCCAGCGGGTGATGCGGGCGGGGAGCACGGTGAGGGTGCCGAAGGCGAAACGCAGGCCGTCCATCCGGGCAGCGTAAGGCAGAGCACTTTCTTGTAAATTGCGCATCACGCGCATATCGGAAGCAGGTGGCATGGGTCACTGGTTCTATCGCAACTTCGTCGAGCCCGGGAAGCTCCCGCTGCTCATCGCCACGTTCTCCTTCGTGGTGACTTTCCTGGTCACGCGGATGATCGTGCGGATGATCCGGGCGGGGAAGGGGCCGTTCGGCAATGTGGAGTCCGCCGGCGGGGTCCACATCCACCATGTCGTGCCGGGCGTCGTCCTCACCGTCGTCGGCGGCTTCGGCGCGGTCGCCAGCGGCAGGGAAGGGGTCATCGCCTGCGTCTTCGCGGCGGTCTTCGGCGCTGGGGTGGGACTCGTCCTCGACGAGTTCGCGCTGATCCTCCACCTCGACGACGTCTACTGGAGCGACCAGGGCCGCAAGAGCGTCGAAGTGGTCATCCTGACCGCCGCGCTGGTGATGCTGGTCCTCGGCGGCTTCTCGCCGCTCGGTGTCAACGAACTCACCGAGGAACAGCGCCAGAACCGCGCCCTCTTCGTCCTCACCCTGTTGGTGAACTTCCTGTTCGTCCTTGTCACCCTGGTGAAGGGGAAGTTCCGGATGGCTGTCATCGGCACCCTGGTGCCGTTCGTGGCGATCGTCGGAGCGGTACGGCTCGCCCGGCCCGGCTCCTGGTGGTCCCGGCGCGCCTACTCACGCCGCCCCAAGGCCCGGGCCCGTTCCCGGCTGCGCACCTACCGGCACGACCGACGCTGGGACCGGGTGCGCCGACGGAGTCAGGACCTGATCGGCGGCTTCCAGGAACGGGTGCCGGGGCGCGACCACGGCTCGGGACCCGACGGCGGCTGACGGCGCTCGAGCCACGCCGTGACGGCCACGAGCACCAGCACGGCCGCGATCGCCGCCAGATGCTCCTTGCCCGCCAGGTTGCTCTTGATCAGCACCTCCACGACCATCGCGACGACCACGAGCGTCCCGGTCCACCGGGCCCGGAAGCGCCAACAGACGTAGACGGCGAGGCCGACCACCGCCGCCGAGGGGCCGGTGTCGACGACCTGCGCGTCCGAGGCGGGCAGCCCGAGCGGATGGTCGGGCCCGAGCGCGATGCCCACGCGCGCGTACAGCGTCCCGGCCAGCGTCGCCAGATACGCGAGGGTGAGCGTGCGCCACCGCCCCAGACAGATCTCGGCGATCCCGAACACCAGCAGGATCTGCGCCAGCGCGCCCCACACCGGCAGGTCGAGCGCCGGGACGAAGAGCGAGAGCGGGGTCCGCAGCAGGGCGAGCCAGAGCGGGTCCTCGGCCCGCACCGAGCCGATGTTCTGGACCGGCTGATAGCCCCATTCCTGGTTCTGGACGAGCTGGAAGAGCGCGGTGAGGCAGACGGCGCCCAGCGTCATCGGGATCGCTCGCCACCTTCGCGTGACGAGCGCGGTCCGTACGGCGGTGAACAGCGGGCCCCACTCGCGGCGTGCGAAGTCCCGGACGGCGGACCTCAACGCCGGCCCTCCAGGTGCTTGCGGTGCAGCCACTTCGGCAGACCGGGGGCCTCCAGGAAGCCCTCGGCGCGGCCCGCGGCGAGGCCGATGCGCAGCAGGTCGGCGCTCTTCTCGAAGAGCATGAAACGGGGCTCCCAGATCGGTCGGTACTTGGCGTTGGCGCGGTACAGCGACTCGATCTGCCACCAGCGGGAGAAGAAGCTGAGCAGCGAACGCCACATGCGCAGCACGGGTCCCGCCCCGAGCTTCGAGCCACGTTCGAAGACGGAGCGGAACATGGCGAAGTTGAGCGACACCTGAGTGATCCCGATCTCCTTGGCGCGCTGCAGGAGTTCGATGACCATGAACTCCATCAGCCCGTTCTCGGAGTCCCGGTCACGGCGCATCAGGTCCAGTGAGAGGCCCTTGGGGCCCCAGGGCACGAAGGAGAGCACCGCCCGCAGCTCGCCTTGCTCGTCGGTGCACTCCAGCATCACGCACCGCCCGTCCTGCGGGTCCCCGAGCCGGCCGAGCGCCATCGAGAAGCCCCGTTCGGTGGCCCCGTCGCGCCAGTCGTCGGCCTTGCGGAGCAGTACGTCCATCTCGTCGGCGGGGATGTCCTCGTGGCGCCGGATCCGCACCTCGTACCCGGCCCGCTTGACCCGGTTGAAGGCCTGCCGCACCGTGCGCATGGCCCGGCCGTCGAGGGTGAACTCGTCGGTCTCCACGATCGCTTCGTCGCCCAGTTCCAGGGCGTCCAGGCCGTGCCGGGCGTAGATGGTGCCGCCCTCCTCGCTCGCGCCCATGACGGCCGGGACCCAGCCGTGCTCGCGGGCCTCGGCCAGCCACGGCTCGATCGCCCCGGGCCAGGCCTCGGGATCGCCGATCGGGTCCCCGGAGGCGAGCGAGACCCCGCCGACCACCCGGTAGGCGACGGCGGCCTTCTCACTGGGGGACCACACCACGCTCTTCTCACGGCGCAGCGCGAAGTAGCCGAGCGAGTCGCGGTCGCCGTGCTTGTCGAGCAGCAGCCGCAGCCTCTCCTCGTCCTCCGCCGTCAGCGGGTCGACGGCCCGGCGTGAGCGGAAGGCGGCGAAGAGCACGGCGAACAGCAGCAGCGTGGACAGGACGTTGATGGTGACGTCGACCCAGCCCGGGGTGGCGATCCCGTCGAAGCGCGAGTCGTCGGCGGCCAGCGTGACCAGCCGCATCACGCCGTACCGCCAGCGCTCCAGGAAGGTGGAGGCGCCGGTGGAGGTGTTGGTGACGGTGACGAGCACGGCGGCGAGCAGCGAGGTGACCAGCAGCCCGCCGACCGCCACGGCGGCGGCGAGCATCGGGTTGGAGCGGTCGCCCTTCGCGTAGAACTCCTTGCGGCCGAGGATCAGAGCGACGACGAACGCCGTGGTCAGGACGAGCGAGATCCAGTTCTGGGCGTGCTGCCGGATCTCGGGGAAGACCATCGCGAAGGCGAAGAGCAACAGGAAGAGCCCGCTGAGGACGATGTTGAGGATCCACGCGGCGCGCTTGCGGCGGCGCATGGTGATCGCCAGGAAGAGCGTGAAGACACCCGAGGCGAAGCCCGCGGTCAGCATGTACGGAGTGAAGTAGTTGTCCGTGTTGTGCCTGCGGAGGTCCTGGCCGAGTGAGACCCACACGGCGCTCAGGAAGTTGATGAATGTGACCGCGCGCAGGTACCAGACGGCGAACGCGGCGCTGCGTCGCGAACGGGTGGTGCCCCGGGGTGTTCCTTCGGTGGACAAACGGACCTCTCCCATGAAAAGCGATCATATGGGGCATCGCTTGCCATGGCCGGGCGCCGGAGGCGGTCGTCCGCGCGTCAGGACGAAGTCCTGGGGGGAGGGACCGCCTCCGGCGCCACGATCCTTCTAGCTCTCCTCGTCCGGGGAGTCCGCCCCGGCATCTTCCGGAATGGTCAGTTCCGGCTGCTCGGGCAGCTCGGCGGCGAGCGCCGCCGCGGCCTGGACGAGGGGAAGAGCGAGCATGGCCCCGGTTCCCTCTCCCACAGTGACGCCGTGGTCGAGCAGCGGGTTGAGCGCCATCCGGTCCAGCGCCTTCGCCTGCGCCGGCTCACCGCTGACCTGACCCGCCAGCCACCAGTCCGGCGCCCGGAACGCGGCCCGCTGCGCCACCAGAGCGCAGGCCGCCCCCACCACACCGTCCAGGATCACCGGCATCCGGCGCACCGCGCTCTGCAGCAGGAAGCCCGTCATCGCCGCCAGGTCCGCCCCGCCGACCGCCGCGAGCAGCTCCATCTGGTCGCCCAGGACCGGCCGGGCGCGCCGCAGCGAGTCCCGGACCGCCGCGCACTTGCGCATCCACGCCAGATCGTCGATCCCGGCGCCACCCCGGCCGGTGACCACCGAGGCGTCCGTCCCGCACAGCGCGGCGATCAGGGTCGAGGCCGGCGTCGTCCCGCCCACGCTCAGATCGCCCAGCACGACCAGATCGGTGCCCGAGTCGGCCTCCTCGTCGGCGATCGCCATGCCCAGGCGTACCGCCGCCTCGGTCTCCTCCGTGGTCAGCGCGTTCTCGATGTCGATCCGGCCGCTGCCGCGCCGCACCCGGTGCCGTACCACCTCGGCCGGCAGCAGCTCCGGATCGCAGTCCAGACCGGCGTCCACCACCCGCACCGGAACGTTCGCGCTGCGGGCGAGCACCGCCACCGGCCTCGCGCCGTCGAGCACCGAGCGGACCAGCTCGTACGCGGTCCCGGCCGGACGGCCGGACACCCCGAGCGAGGCCACCCCGTGATCGCCCGCGAAGAGCACCACCCGCGGCTGCTCGATCGCCCGCACCTTGACCGACCCCTGCGCCGCCGAGAGCCACTCGCCGAGTTCGTCGAGCCGGCCGAGCGCGCCCGGCGGAACGATCAGCCGCTCCCGTCGTTCCTCGGCGTCACGCCGCACCCCGCCGTCGGGGCGCTCGATCAGATCGGAGAAGTCGTCCAGGTTCAAGGCTCTTCCTTGTGACGTCGGCGGTGGCCAGGTGATCGCACCCTACCCGCGCAGCACCAGAGCCTGTCCCGCGACGACGAGAAGCACCTGCTCGCACTCGTCCCCGAAGGCCGCGTTCAGCCGGCCCAGCTCGTCCCGGTAGCGCCGCCCCGCCGCCGTGGCCGGCACGACCCCCGAGCCCACCTCGTTGGTGACGGCGACGACCGTACGGGACGTGGCCCGCACCGCCGCGACCAGCTCGCCGACCCGCTCCCGCAGCGCCTCCTGACCGCCGCTCACCCACCGCTCGTCGTCCCAGGCCCCCACCTGGTCCATGGCGTCCGTCAGCCACAGCGACAGACAGTCGATCAGCAGCGCGGGGCCGTCCGCCGCTTCGAGGAGCGGCACAAGATCGCAGGTCTCGGCGGTACGCCAGGAACCGGGCCGCCGGTCCCGGTGCAGGGCCACCCGCTGCGCCCACTCCGGGTCGCCCTCCCGGGTCCCGCCGGTCGCCACGTACAGCACCTCGGGGAAGGTCTCCAGGCGCCTCTCGGCCTCCACCGACTTGCCCGACCGGGCCCCGCCGGTCACCAGCGTGCGGCGCGGGACGTCGGGCACGTCGTGGTACTCGCCGACATACAGGGTCGTACCGTCCGGCACCGTCCGCGCCCCGGCCGCCGCGAGCCGCCGGTCCAGCTCCGGGCCGTTCGGCACGTCGTGGTCGAGGTGGACGGCGATCACATCGGTGCTCGCGCCGACCGCCCCGGTCGCCCGCAGCCGGGCCAGTGCGTCCGGCCGGCCCGTGACGTCCGCGACGACCATGTCGTACGGACGGCTCTGATGGTCGGGGAGACCGGCGGCGGAGCCGCCCGGCGGCAGATAGAGCAGCCGCTCGCCCTCCGGCGACGTCACCTCGTACCCCGTACCGGGGGAGTCCATGGACACGGCCCGCACCCGGTGCCCGCTGATCAGCGTCAACTCCCGGCCGTCCGGCACCCGCCCCGCGGACGGCAGCCCGGCCGGCACCTCCACGGCGGGTCCGTCGTGCGGATGGGTCAGGAGCACCTGCCGCACGCCGACCAGGGAATGCCCGGCGCGGGCGGCGGCCAGCGCGGCCCCAGGCGTCAGATCGAGCAGCAGCGCCTCGTCCACGAGCAGCGCGGTGGCGGCCCGCGCCCGGTCACCACGAGACGTCGCGCACACGGCGCAGGGGCAGTCGGGGCGGGGGAGCCCGAGGGGGGCGCCGGTGCCGAGCAGAGTCAGTTCCACCCATTGATCCTCCCGCGTCACCGCGAGGGGTGCGCGCCCGGCTACGCTGCGGGCAGGAAACCGATCATCCGGTGAGCCCCAGGAGGCGGACATGGCATGGACGTGGCGGTTCGAGAAGTCCGACGGCACGGAGACCGCTCCCGCGGTGGAACCGGAAGAGTGGACGACCCAGGGCGACGCCGAATCCTGGATCGGTGAGGTCTGGAAGGACCTCCTGGAGGGCGGCGCGGACCAGGCCTCGCTCTTCGAGGACGACACCAAGATCTACACGATGTCCCTGAACGCGGAGGCGTAGAGCGCCCGGGCGGCCCCGGGCTCCGCGGGCCCGGGGCCGCCGAGGTCAGATCTCCCCGAGCGTGACCTCCACCTTGTCCGCGCGGCCCGCGCGCTCGTACGTCACCGTCACCTTGTCGCCCGGCTTCATCGCCGCGAGCGCCTCCGAGAGCGACGTGATCGTCGTGATCTCCGCGTCGCCGAGCCGGGTGATCACGTCCCCCGCCTTCAGGCCCGCCTTGCCCGCCGGCCCGTCCGCCGGTGCCTCCACCACGGCGACCCCGGCCGGTTCGTAGTCGTCGTCGAGCACCGTCCGGCCCGTGATGCCGAGGGCCGCCCGGCCCGAGTCCGTCACCCTGCCGTCCTTGACGATCTGCGCGGCGACCGTCTTCACCATCGACGCCGGGATCGCGAAGCCGATCCCCGCCGCCGAGCCGCCACCCAGCTCCGGGTCCGACGCCGCCAGCGTCGGGATGCCGATGACCTCGCCGTCCAGGTTGACCAGCGCGCCCCCGCTGTTGCCCGGGTTGATCGCGGCCGAGGTCTGCACCATGTTCGGGATGGTCGCCCCCGTACCCCCGCCCGTGCGGCCCTCGCTCACCGTGCGGCCGGTCGCCGAGACGATGCCCTGGGTGACGCTGCCCGACAGACCCAGCGGGGAGCCCATCGCCAGGACGATCTGCCCCACGTCGACCTTGGCCGAGTCGCCGAACCTGGCCGGTTTCAGTCCGGCCGGCACGGAGTTCAGCCTGATGACGGCCAGATCCTGCTCGGGGTAGGTGGCGACCAGCTTCGCGGCCATCGGCTCCTTGCCCGTCGCCGCCGTGACCGTGAAGTTCTGCTCCTCGCCGATCACGTGCGCGTTGGTGACGATGTGGCCCTTGCCGTCGTAGATGATCCCCGAGCCCAGGCTGTCCACGGCGTCGATCTGGACGACCGACGGCAGGACGTCCTTGATGACGGCCCGGTAGTCGTCCTCCAGCTCGTTCGCGGCGAGTGGTGCGGCGGCCTGCGTGGAGCGCTCCCCGCGCGGCGCGGGCCCGAAGGAGCAGCCACCGACCAGGGCGACCGTGCAGGCGGCGGCCGTCAGAGGGAGCAGAAGGCGTCGGGCACGGGATACGTCCATGACCGGAGTATCACGTTCGCCCCTGTATGTCGGCCCGGCGGGCGCCGCCGATCAGGGGGCCGTCGACAGGCGCCCCCGCACGGCAGGCGTCACGGCTGCGAGGACAGGAACTGCGTCGCCGCGAGCTCCGCGTACAGCTCGTCTCCCGCCACCAGCTCGCCGTGGGTCCCCACCGCCCGTACCCGCCCCGACTCCATCACCACGATCCGGTCCGCCAGCGTCACCGTCGACAGCCGGTGCGCCACCACGAGGACCGTCACCTCACGGGCCGCCTCCGCGACCACGTCCCGCAGCGCCAGCTCGTTCACCGCGTCCAGCTGCGAGGTCGCCTCGTCCAGGAGCAGCAGCCGGGGCTTGCGCAGCAGCGCGCGGGCGATGGCCACCCGCTGCCGCTCACCGCCCGAGAGCTTGGAGCCGCGATGGCCGACGACCGTCTCCAGGCCGTCCGGCAGCCGCTCGACCAGCGCGTCCAGCCTGGCCCGTACGAGCACGTCCCGGATCTCGTCCTCGGTCGCCTCCGGCGAGGCGAACACCAGGTTCTCGCGCAGCGTTCCCGAGAGGACGGGGGCGTCCTGCTCCACGTATCCGATCGCCGCCCGCAGATCCGGCAGCGACCAGTCCCGTACGTCCTTGCCGTCGATGAGGACCCGGCCGCCGCCGGGCTCGTAGAACCGCTCGATCAGCCCGAACACGGTCGTCTTGCCCGCGCCCGAAGGGCCGACGAAGGCGGTCATGCCGGCGCCCGGCACGGTGAAGGAGACACCGCGGTGGACGTCGGGCAGATCGTCGCGATAGCGGAAGGAGACGTCCTCGAAGACGACGGAGGCCGGTCGGCCGTCGGCCGGAGCAGCCGCGGGGGCGCCCAGCTCCTCCGTCTCCAGGCGCTCGGCCTCCAGGATGCGGCCGATCGCCGCCGAGCCCACCTGGTACTGCGTCGCCGCCTCGACCAGCTTGGAGACGGGCTCGATCAGATAGAAGAGAAAGAGCAGGAAGGCGATGAGCGAGGACACGGATATCGCCCCGGACGCGACGCGGGCGCCGCCGATCCCGAGCACCGCGAGGAACGACACCTGGACGGCCAGACCGATCGAGGAGCCGGCCACCGACTGCCACTTGGCGGAGCGGACCCCGTGCCGCCAGGCCTCCTTCGCCGCCGCCTCCACGACCGCGGTCTCCCGCTCCTCGGCGCCCGACGCCTTGATCGTGCGGAAGGCCCCGAAGGCCCGCTCCAGGACCGTGGAGATCTCGCCGACCGCCTCCTGGGAACGCCGCGTCGCCCGGGAGATCCTCGGCATCACGAAGGCGAACGCGCTGCCGATCAGCACGATCACCCCCAGCGTGACCCCGAACAGGACGGGATCCATCCACGCCATCAGCGCGAGGGTCGCCACGAAGGCGAGACCACCGGTCGCGGCGGACACCACCGACTGGGTGGTGACGGCGCGCAGCAGGGTCGTGTCGGAGGTGACACGGGACATCAGATCGCCCGGCTGGGTCTTCTCCACCTCGGGCAGCCGCAGGCGCAGCAGCCGGCCGATCAGGGTCCGGCGCGCGGCGAGCACGACGGACTCGGCCGTCCGCTCGAGGATGTACGCGCCGAGCGACTCGACCGCCGTGCCGAACACGACGAGGGCGGTCAGGAGGAGCAGGATCCCGGCGATCGACCCGTCCTCGCCGAGCCGCTCGACGAGTTCCTTCGCGGCGAGCGGCTGCGCGAGCCCGCCGGCGGCGCCGACCAGGGCGAAGAGGGCGCCGAGTGCGACGGTCCAGCGATGCGGCCGGAAATGCGCGTACAGGGCGCGCCACACCTCACGCGCGGGTACGGCGGGGGCGGCGGTGGCGGCAGGGGTGTCGGTGCTCACGGGGGTGAGGACGCGAAACGGGCCGTCCCACCTGACCGGCCCGGCACCCCTTCGAGAAGGACGCCCGGGCCGGACGCGGGAGAGCTAGGGCCTGTCCGGCGGATCAGGGTCGGACAGGCCCTAGCCCCGGACGCCGCACAGGTGCAGGAGCGCCGCGATCCGGCGGTACGGTTCCGTCCGGCCGGCGCGGTCCTCGGCGGCGAGCAGCCGCTCCAGCTCCTCGGCGGCCGGCAGCCCCACGTCGCCGGCCATGCCGTCGGTGAAGACCCGCACGCCGTACCAGGCGTGCAGCGGCGCGGCGATCCCCGCCAGCGTCGACGTCAGCGCGTCGAGCCGGTCGGCCCGCACCTTGAAGCCGTTGTCGTCGGTGTACGTGTCCGACTCGAAGCCGGTCAGCGCGCCCGACCAGTCCCCGGCCAGACCCGGCCGCATGGCCAGCGCGTCCGCGTTCCGTACGACCAGGGAGAGCAGACCCCCGGGCGCCAGCATCCGGGCGAGACCCGCGAGCAGGGCGTCCGGCTCGTCCGCGTACATCAGGACACCGTGGCAGAGCACCACGTCGAAGCTGCCCGGCAGGAAGTGGACACCGGTCTCGCGGCCGTCGCCCTCGATCAGCCGGACCCGCTCACGGATCCCGGCCGGTTCGGTGGCCAGCGAGTCCCGGGCGGCCTTGAGCAGCTCGGGATCGGCCTCCAGACCGGTCACCGTGTGACCGGCCCGGGCCAGCCGCAGCGCCTGGGTGCCCTGCCCCATGCCCGCGTCGAGGATCCGCAGCCGCTGCCCCACCGGGTAGCGGCCGGCTATCTGCTCGTCGAGCTGGCGCGCGATGAGCTCCTGACGGACGGTCTCGCGCAGCCCGCCGTACCCGCTCGGCCACGGGGAGGTGGCGGGCAGCAGCGGACCGCCGCCCGCACCGGAACCGGAGCCGTCCCCGCTCAGGGCCGCTCTCCGCGCTTGACCTGCGGCTTCGGCAGCCGCAGTCGGCGCATCTGGAGCGTACGCATCAGGCCGTAGGCCACGGCACCCCGCTTCGGCTCGTTCGGGAAGCGCTCGTTCAGCTGCTTCTTCAGACGGAGCCAGATGCCGATCGAGTCGATGACGATCATGACGATCACACCGAGCCAGAGCAGCAGCGAGATGTTCTGCAGCGCCGGGACACGGATCATCGACAGGACGAGGATCACCACGGCCATCGGGAGGAAGAACTCCGCGATGGCGAAGCGGGAGTCGACGAAGTCGCGCACGAAGCGGCGGACCGGACCCTTGTCGCGGGCCGGCAGATAACGCTCGTCACCGCTGGCCAGCGCCTCGCGCTGACGGGCCAGGTCGGTGCGGCGCGCCTCGCGCTGGCGCTTGGCGGCCTCCTTGCGGTCGGTCGGCACCGTCGCGGCGCGACGGCGCTGCGTCTGGGCCTCACTCCGCTTCGGTGTCGGGCGGCCCTTGGGGGCCTCGGGGTCGCGGGGCTGCTTGGAGAGGTCCGCCGTCACCTTGTCGGTGGGGGCCTTCTCTTCCTTCGAACGGCTACGGAACACAAACCCCAGGGTACGTGGTGGGGGGTGTGGACCCCAGTCCGGCCGGGAACGATCCGGTATCGGCCTGCGTCTGTGGGGGTACGTACGGACGACACGCACGGTTTCCCTGAGGTCCATCTACTCCCTGGGCCTGAGAGAGCCCGTACGTACTCGTCCTTGGGGAGGAGCACATCCGGCCCCGAACAGTGCGGTAATGGAGGCAGGGACCGTACTGTGGATCCTGTTGGAGTGCTTGAGCCGAGTCCGTCAGAAGGGGGCGCGCGAAGCCCATGAGCGGTGTCATGAAGCGTATGGGGATGATCTTCCGCGCGAAGGCAAACAAGGCCCTCGACCGGGCCGAGGATCCGCGCGAGACCCTCGATTACTCCTACCAGAAGCAGCTGGAGCTCCTGCAGAAGGTCCGGCGGGGCGTCGCCGACGTGGCGACCTCGCGCAAGCGGCTCGAACTGCAGCTGAACCAGCTCCAGGGTCAGTCCTCCAAGCTGGAGGACCAGGGCCGCAAGGCGCTGGCCCTCGGCCGTGAGGACCTGGCGCGCGAGGCGCTGTCCCGGCGGGCGGCGCTGCAGCAGCAGGTGAGCGACCTCGAGGTGCAGCACCAGACGCTGCAGGGCGAGGAGGAGAAGCTCACGCTGGCCGCGCAGCGACTCCAGGCCAAGGTCGACGCCTTCCGTACGAAGAAGGAGACGATCAAGGCGACCTACACGGCAGCCCAGGCACAGACCCGGATCGCCGAGTCCTTCTCCGGCATCTCGGAGGAGATGAGCGACGTCGGCGTGGCGATCCAGCGCGCCGAGGACAAGACGGCCCAGCTGCAGGCCAGGGCCGGCGCGATCGACGAGCTGCTCGCCTCGGGCGCGCTCGACGACCAGTCGGGCCTCGCCAAGGACGACATCCAGGCGGAGCTGGACCGGCTGTCCGGCGGTACGGACGTCGAGCTGGAGCTCCAGCGGATGAAGGCGGAGCTGGCGGGCGGCCCCTCGGCCTCGAAGCAGGCGATCGAGGGCGGTACGGGCACGCAGCAGGACCAGGCCCAGGGTCAGCAGTCCTCCACCCCGAGGTTCGACAAGCAGTAAGGACGGCGCGTCATGATCGTGAGGATCATGGGGGAGGGCCAGCTGACGCTGGCCGACAGCCACCTCGCCGAGCTGAACAAGCTGGACGACGAGCTGCTCGCGGAGATGGAGTCGGGGGACGACGCCGGCTTCCGCCGCACGCTCACGCAACTCCTCGACAAGGTCCGCGAACTCGGCGAGCCGCTCCCCGACGACACGCTCGAACCCTCCGAACTGATCCTTCCGTCTCCGGACGCGACGCTCGAAGAGGTCCGCGAGATGCTCTCCGACGACGGTCTGATCCCGGGCTGACGCCTCCGACGAACGGCAGCGCCCCGCCTCCCTCCCAGGGGAAGCGGGGCGCTGCCGTGTCCGGCACCCCGTACCGTTGCTGCCTGTGACCTCCCTCGACAGCGGTTTCTCGCGGGGTCGGCGCTGGCTCCGGGCGCACCCCCTCGCCTTCGACGCCGGCCTCGCCCTCGGTGCACTCGCCTGCATGGTCACCGGGTCCTTCGCGGACCCCCATGGCAGCCCGAACGGCCCCACCTTCGGCGACCGCACCCCCGACGGCACCAGCGTCCTCCTGATGGTGCTCGGCGCCGCCGCCCTCGTCCTGCGCCGGCGCGACCCGCTCGCCGTCCTCGCCTTCACCGGTGGGGTCGCCCTCCTCGAGCTGATCGCCGACGACCGCCCGGCCCCCGTCGCCATGAGCGCCGTGATCGCGCTCTACACCGTCGCCGCCCGCACCGACCGCCCCACCACCTGGCGCGTCGGACTGCTCACCATGGCCGTGCTGACGGGCGCCGCGATGCTCTTCGGGCCCACCCCCTGGTACGCCCAGGAGAACCTCGGCGTCTTCGCCTGGACCGGCATGGCCGCGGCCGCCGGCGACGCCGTCCGCAGCCGCCGCGCCTTCGTCGACGCCATCCGCGAGCGGGCCGAGCGGGCGGAACGGACCCGCGACGAGGAGGCCCGGCGCCGGGTCGCCGAGGAACGCCTCCGGATCGCCCGCGACCTCCACGACGTCGTCGCCCATCACATCGCCCTGGTCAACGTCCAGGCCGGGGTCGCCGCCCACGTCATGGACAAGCGCCCCGACCAGGCCAAGGAGGCCCTCGCCCACGTCCGCGAGGCCAGCCGCTCCGCCCTGAACGAGCTGCGCGCCACCGTCGGTCTGCTGCGCCAGTCCGGCGACCCCGAGGCGCCCACCGAACCCGCCCCCGGCCTCGCCGTCCTCGACGAGCTGCTCGCCACCTTCCGCAACGCGGGCCTCCCCGTCGAACTGGCCCGCGCGGACGAGGACGCCGACCTGCCGGCCGCCGTCGACCTCGCCGCGTACCGGATCATCCAGGAGGCGCTGACCAATGTGCAGAAGCACGCGGGGCCGGACGCGAAGGCCGAGGTGAGCGTCGTCCGGGTCGGCCGGACCGTGGAGATCACCGTCCTCGACAACGGAGTGCCGCAGCAGGCGCCGCCCGCCGACACCGGCGGGCACGGACTGCTCGGCATGCGGGAACGCGTCACCGCGCTCGGCGGCAGGCTGACCGCAGCACCCCGCTACGGCGGAGGCTTCCGGGTCCAGGCGATACTGCCCGTGACGGCCGCCACGGCCCGTACGGGGGAGGACACATGACGATCCGGGTGCTGCTCGCCGACGACCAGGCCCTGCTCCGCAGCGCCTTCAAGGTGCTCGTGGATTCCGAGCCGGACATGGAGGTGGTGGCCGAGGCCGCCGACGGGGCCGAGGCCGTCGCCCTGGCCCGGTCCACGCGCGCCGACGTCGTCCTGATGGACATCCGGATGCCCGGCACGGACGGACTCGCCGCCACCCGCCTGATCACCGCCGACCCGGAGCTGTCTGCCGTACGGATCGTCATGCTGACCACCTTCGAGGTCGACGAGTACGTCGTGCAGTCGCTCCGCGCCGGCGCCTCCGGCTTCCTCGGCAAGGGGGCGGAACCGGAGGAACTGCTCAACGCGATCCGTATCGCCGCCGCCGGCGAGGCCCTGCTCTCGCCCGTCGCGACCAAGGGTCTGATCGCCAAGTTCCTTGCGCAGGGCGGAAGTTCGGACCCGGAGAACGGCCAGGACTCACCGGCGTACTCCGAGCGGCTCGCCGCCCTCACCACCCGTGAACGCGAGGTCCTCGTCCTCGTCGCCGGCGGCCTCTCCAACGACGAGATCGCCGAACGCCTCGAGGTCAGCCCCCTCACGGTCAAGACCCATGTCAACCGGACCATGGCCAAACTCGGCGCCCGCGACCGCGCCCAGCTGGTGGTCACGGCGTACGAATCCGGTCTGGTACGTCCAAGGGTGGAGTGAGGGAGTACTCCGGCGTACTCCAGACGCGGTATGCGCGGGATAAGGAATTGGACCCGGGGGCCGAGGATCCGCTGCTTCCCATGGCTGATGGTGTTACCGGGCACCTGTGGAACGTCCTGGCGCCCGCCTGCCGAGTACGCCACAGAAGAGAGACCCCATGTCCTGGCTGTCCAGATTCAGCCTCGCGCAACGGGCCCTGATCGGGCTGATGTCCATCGTCGCCATCGTCTTCGGGGCGATAGCGATACCGCAGCTGAAGCAGCAGTTGCTGCCCTCGATCGAGCTTCCGATGGTCTCGGTCCTCGCCCCTTACCAGGGCGCCTCGCCCGACGTGGTCGAGAAGCAGGTCGTCGAACCGCTCGAAAGCACCATCAAGGCCGTCGACGGCATCAAGGGCGTGACCTCCACGGCCTCCGAGGGCAACGCCGTCATCATGGCCACCTTCGACTACGGCGACGAGGGCACCAAGCAGCTCGTCGCCGACGTCCAGCAGGCCGTGAACCGGGCGCGCGCGATGCTCCCGGACGACGTCGACCCGCAGGTCGTCGCCGGTTCCACCGACGACATCCCGACCGTCGTCCTCGCCGTCACCTCCGACAAGGACCAGCAGGCCCTCGCCGACCAGCTGGAGCGCACGGTCGTCCCGGCCCTCGAGGACATCGACGGCGTCGGCCAGGTCTCCATCGACGGCGTCCAGGACCTCCAGGTCTCCGTGACCCCCGACGAGAAGAAGCTCGCGGCGGCCGGGCTGAACACCATGAAGCTCGCCCAGGCCCTTCAGACGGGCGGCGCAACGGTGCCGGCCGGCTCGTTCTCCGAGGCCGGCAAGAGCCGTACGGTCCAGGTCGGCGGTGGCTTCACCTCCCTCCAGCAGATCCAGGACCTGCGCATCAAGCCCGAGCAGGGCAAGGCCGTCCGCGTCGGCGACGTGACCACGGTGAAGCAGGAGGAGTCCTCCCGGGTCTCCATCACCCGTACGAACGGCAAGCCGAGCCTCGCCGTCCTGGCCACGATGGACAACGACGGCAGCGCCGTCGCCATCTCCGAGGCGGTCAAGGACAAGCTGCCCGAGCTCCGCAAGGACCTCGGCGCGGGCGCCGAGCTGACCGTCGTCTCCGACCAGGGCCCGGCCGTCTCCAAGTCGATCTCCGGTCTCACGACCGAGGGCGCGCTCGGCCTCGTCATGGCCGTCCTCGTGATCCTGGTCTTCCTGGCCTCGATCCGCTCCACGCTGGTCACCGCGGTCTCCATCCCGCTCTCGGTGGTCCTCGCGCTGATCGTGCTGTGGACCCGTGACCTCTCGCTCAACATGCTGACCCTGGGCGCCCTCACCATCGCCATCGGCCGGGTCGTCGACGACTCGATCGTGGTCCTGGAGAACATCAAGCGGCACCTCGGCTACGGCGAGGAGCGCCAGTCGGCGATCCTCACGGCGGTCCGCGAGGTCGCGGGCGCCGTGACCTCCTCGACCCTCACCACGGTCGCGGTCTTCCTGCCGATCGGTCTGGTCGGCGGCATGGTCGGCGAGCTGTTCGGCTCGTTCAGCCTGACCGTCACCGCCGCGCTGCTCGCCTCGCTCCTGGTCTCCCTCACCGTCGTCCCGGTTCTCTCGTACTGGTTCCTGCGCGCCCCCAAGGGCACGTCGGCGGACCCGGACGAGGCCCGGCGCCTCGCCGAGGAGAAGGAGAACAAGAGCCGCCTCCAGCGCCTGTACGTACCCGTCCTGCGCTTCGCTACCCGGCGCCGCCTCACCAGCGTGGCGATCGCGATCGTCGTCCTGGTCGGCACCTTCGGCATGGCCCCGCTCCTGAAGACCAACTTCTTCGACCAGGGCGAGCAGGAGGTCATGAGCATCAAGCAGGAGCTGGCCCCTGGCACCAGCCTCGCGGCGGCCGACGAGGCCGCGAAGAAGGTGGAGAAGGTCCTCTCCTCCACCGACGGCGTGAAGAACTACCAGGTCACGGTCGGTTCCTCGGGCTTCATGGCCGCCTTCGGCGGCGGCACGGGCGCCAACCAGGCCTCGTACCAGCTGACCCTGGAGGACTCGGCGTCCTACGAGAAGACGCGCGACGCCATCGGCGAGGCCCTCGGCAAGCTCGACGGCATCGGCGACACGACGATCGCGGCCGGCGACGGCTTCGGCAGCCAGGACCTGAGCGTCGTGGTCAAGGCCTCCGACGCGGACATCCTGAAGAAGGCGTCCGAGGCGGTCAAGGCCGAGGTCGCGGAACTCGACGACGTCACCGACGTCCAGAGCGACCTGTCGCAGTCCGTGCCGCGGATCTCCGTCAAGGCCAACGCGAAGGCGGCGGACCTCGGCTTCGACGACACGACGCTCGGCATGGCCGTCGCCCAGGCGGTCCGTGGCACCCCCGCCGGCAAGGCGATCCTCGACGACACCGAGCGGAACGTCGTCCTGACCTCGGCGAACCCGGCCACGACGATGGACGGCCTCAAGAAGCTGCCGCTGGGTCCGGTCAAGCTCGGCGACATCGCCGAGGTGAAGCTGGTCCCCGGCCCGGTCTCGATGACCCGGATCGACGGTGCGCGCGCGGCGACGATCACGGCCAAGCCGACCGGTGACAACACCGGCGCGGTCAGCGCCGAGCTCCAGAAGAAGATCGACGCCCTCGACCTGCCGGAGGGCGCGACGGCCTCCATCGGCGGTGTCTCCGAGGACCAGTCCGAGGCGTTCGTCAACCTGGGCCTGGCGATGCTCGCGGCCATCGCGATCGTCTTCATGCTCCTGGTGGCGACCTTCAAGTCGCTGGTGCAGCCGCTGATCCTGCTGGTCTCGATCCCGTTCGCGGCGACCGGCGCGATCGGTCTGCTCGTGGCGACGGGGACGGCGATGGGTGTCCCGGCGATGATCGGCATGCTGATGCTGATCGGCATCGTGGTCACCAACGCGATCGTCCTGATCGACCTGATCAACCAGTACCGGGCGCAGGGCCTGGGGGTCGTCGAGGCGGTCGTCGAGGGTGGCCGCCACCGTCTGCGCCCGATCCTGATGACGGCACTGGCGACGATCTTCGCGCTGCTCCCGATGGCACTCGGCATCACCGGCGAGGGCGGCTTCATCGCCCAGCCGCTGGCGGTGGTGGTGATCGGCGGCCTGATCACCTCGACGCTGCTGACGCTGCTGCTGGTCCCGACGCTCTACGCGATGGTGGAACTCCGCAAGGAGCGCCGCGCGAAGAAGAAGGCGGCGAAGCGGGCGAAGAAGCGGGACGGCACGCTGGACAACCCCGAGCAGCCGGACGTGACCCCCGCGGACGCGACGCTGCTGGACAAGCTGGACGCGCTGGACATCTGACGCCCCCAGGGCGCCCCACGGAGGCCCGGCTCGGCACCGACGGTGCCGAGCCGGG
>NZ_JBEYYW010000035.1:0-84161 GCF_040645695.1 Streptomyces sp. NPDC046712
GCAGGGGGGACCCTGTGGGAGAGTAGGACGCCGCCGAACAATTTTTAGCCTCAACCCCTGGACCTGGTCCGGGGGTTGAGGCATTTTTGCGTTCATGTGTGTTTCCACCGCGCCGGCGGAGTTCTCCGGTACCACCCTCTACGCGGGGCGGCAGATCCATCCCGAGCACGGGCTCATCCACGTCCTCGGGTATCAGAACACCGCCGTCAATCTTTCCGCGGGGCCGAACGCGATGCTTCTGCATCTGCCGGCCGTCGGGATGGGGGAGGAGAACTTCCTTCACGTGGGGCGGCACGACGACGTACTGGAGCGGATGCAGAGGGCTTTGCGGCCGCCCGTGGAGGACGACGGGCCCCCGTTCATGGACTGGATGGGCTGGGACCCGGAGGACAGGGTCAAGGTCTTCGAGCACGACGTCTACACCGTCGTCCTCGCCGCCGACCCGACCCTCGTCCCCTTCGCTCTCGACCGCGTACCCGAGCGGAAGCGGCCCACCCTCACACCGGAGCTCTTCGACTTCTACGCGACGCGGTACTCGCAGCACACCATCGCCGTCTGCTGCTTCGACAACGCCGAGGCGCAGGAGGCCAAGCCGCTGTTGCTCTGGTACGAGCCCCTCGACGCCGACGAGTTGACGGCGCCGGCGCTGGACTGCCATACCGGCGTCGCACCGGACCCCGAGGCCCGGGTCGAGGTCGACCACTGGGTGATGTTCGGCACCGACGAGGCCCCGGACGGCTGGGGTGCCCCCGTCACGTACGAACCCGGGATGCGGCACCATCTGCGGTCCTTCCTGCCCGATGCCGTCGTCGGCCGGCACTACCAAGGGGCGTTGCCCAACGGAGACTTCGTCCTTCGTCATGACGACCTGCTTGCCGGGAGGCTCGACGGCATCCGCCGAGTCGGCCCCTCCTAGGCTGGGGGCCATGCGCTATGACCTGGTGATCTTCGACAACGACGGTGTGCTCGTGGACAGCGAGCCGATCTCCAACACTTTGTTGGCCCGCTATCTGACGGAACTCGGGCATCCCACCTCGTACGAGGAGTCCGTGAGGGACTACATGGGATCCGCGATGCACCGCATCCACGACCTGGTCGAGGCGCGGACCGGGCAGCGGTTGCCCGCGGAGTTCGACGAGACGTTCCACGCACGGGTCTTCGCCGCCTTCCAGGCGGAGTTGGAGGCCGTGCCGGGAGCCGACAACGTGCTCAAGCGGCTCGTCGAAGACGGGGTTCCGTACTGTGTGGCCTCCTCGGGCAGCCATGAGCGGATCCGGGTCGGTCACCGGAAGACCGGGCTTGACGCCTGGTTCCGGGACGAGAACATCTTCAGCGCCGAGGACGTCGGGCGGGGGAAGCCGGCGCCCGATCTGTTCCTGCACGCCGCCGACCGGATGGGGGTCGCCCCGGCCCGGTGTGTGGTGGTCGAGGACAGCCGGCTCGGGGTGCAGGCGGCGCTGGCGGCCGGGATGGACGTGTACGGGTTCACCGCGATGACGCCCGAGGAGAAGCTGGCCGGGGCCGTCGGGTTCTTCGGCAGGATGGAGGAGCTGCCGGCGATATTGGGCGTGTGATCCATCTACCCATGGGTAGGGCCGGGTCCTACGCTGTGCCGCCATGACGGATGCGCGGTTGCGGCGTGGGCGGGGATCCCTGGCGGTCAGTTTCTTCGTGCAGGGAGTGACGTTCGCGCTCCTTGTGACCCGAATACCGGCGATCCAGGACCGGTACGGGATCTCGGACGGGCTGCTGCCCGTCTTCCTGGCCGCCGTGCCGATCCTGGCCGGTGTGGCCAGTGTGGCCACGGAGAAGGTGGTGGCCCGGGTTGGGCCGGGGAGGGTCCTGCGATGGGCGCAGCCGGTTGTCCTCCTGGCGCTGCTCGGGGTCGGTGCGGGAAGCGAGATGTGGCAGGCCGCCGTCGCCCTCGGGGTCTTCGGACTCGCGGTCGGCGCGCTGGACGCGTCGATGAACATGCTCGGGGTGAGCCTGCAGCGGGCGTACGGGCGGAGCATCATGCTCGGTTTCCACGCCGCGTACAGCCTGGGCGGGATCGCGGGTGCGTCGCTCGCGTGGGCGGGCGCGCACTGGCACCTGCCGTTGTTCGTCTCATATCTGCCGGTGGTGGCTGTCCTCCTGCCGGCCGCGTTCATCGGCAGCCGTTGGTACACGCCCGGGGCGGAGCCACCCGTCGGTGAGGCGGCCGGCGAGACGAAGGGGAGCGTGGGGGTTTCCCTCAAACTGCTGCTGCCGCTGTGTCTCGTCATGACGTTCGCGTACATCGGGGACTCGACGGTCTCCAACTGGAGCGCCAAGTACCTCCAGGACGTGCTCGGCAGCTCGGAGGAGCTGGCGACCGTGCCGTACAACGCGTACATGGTCACCACGCTGCTCGGGCGGGCCGTGGGGGACTTCGGGGTGCGGCGGCTGGGGGCCGCCATGGTCGTGCGGGGCGGGGCGGTGCTCGCCGCGCTCGGGTTCGCGGTCGTCGCGGTGGCGCCGGGGGCGTGGGTGGGGATGGCCGGGTTCACCGTCCTCGGGCTCGGGCTGAGTGTGATCGTCCCGCAGACGTTCGCGGCGGCCGGCCGGCTCTTCCCCGGGGCGAGCGACGCGGCCGTCGCGCGGCTCAACGTCTTCAACTACGTGGGGTTCCTGATCGGGTCCCCGCTCGTGGGGGCGCTCGGGGACGCCTGGAGCTATCGGGGGGCGATGTTGGTGCCGATGGTGTTGGTCCTGGTGACGGTGGCGTACGCCACGTCGTTCAGTTCTCAACCGGCCCGATACGGTGGCGGGCATGAGCGGCCGCGCACTGTTGATGTGGGATGAAGCTGTCACGGGGTACGACTTCGGGTCGGAGCATCCGATGGATCCGGTACGACTCGCGCTGACCATGGGGTTGGTGCAGGCGTACGGGCTCGACCGGGCCGTGGACGTGGTGGCGGCGAAGCCGGCCGGGGACTCGACACTCCGGCTGGTGCACCGTGAGGACTATGTGGCGGCGGTGCGGGCCGCATCGGCGAATCCGCGGGCCGCGGATCAGGCGTACGGGCTCGGGACGGTCGACGATCCGGCCTTCGCGGGGATGCACGAGGTGTCCGCGCTGATCGCGGGCCAGTCGGTGGGCGCGGCGGAGGCGGTGTGGCGCGGGGAGGCCGCTCATGCCGTGAACTTCGCGGGCGGGCTGCACCATGCGATGCCGGGGAGCGCGTCGGGGTTCTGTATCTACAACGACGCGTCGCTGGCCATCGCCCGCCTGCTGGAGCTGGGTGCGGAGCGGGTCGCGTACGTGGATGTGGACGTGCATCACGGGGACGGGGTGCAGGCGGCGTTCTGGGAGGATCCGCGGGTTCTGACCATCTCGCTGCACGAGCATCCGCGGACGCTGTTCCCGCAGACCGGCTGGCCGGAGGAGACGGGTGCGGCGGGTGCGGGCCAGGGGTCCGCGGTGAATGTGGCGCTGCCGGCGGGGACCGGGGACGCGGGGTGGCTGCGGGCCTTCCACGCCGTCGTGCCGGAGCTGCTCGCGGACTTCCGGCCGCAGGTGCTGGTGACCCAGCACGGGGCGGACACGCACTTCGAGGATCCGCTGGCGCATCTGGCGGTCTCGCTGGACGCGCAGCGGGCCGTGCAGGTGGCCTGCCATGAGCTGGCGCACGCGCACGTGGACGGCGGGAAGTGGGTCGCGCTGGGCGGCGGCGGGTATGCGGTGGTGGATGTCGTACCCCGGTCGTGGACACATCTGGTCGCGATCGCCGGGCATGCGGAGATCGATCCCGAGTCGGTGATTCCGTCGTCGTGGCGGGACCAGGTGTACGCGCGGACGCGGCAGCTGGGGCCGGCGCGGATGACGGACGGGCGGTGGCCGGTGGGCTGGCGTGACTGGGAAGAGGGCTACGACCCGGCGGACCGGCTGGACCAGGCGGTCCTCGCGACCCGGCGGGCGGCGTTTCCGCTCAGGGGTCTGCTCGCGTAGGACCGGACCCGTTCACCGACTGCATGGTTACGCCAACTGTGCGGTCTCCCAGGTGTTTTGACGCGATGTCGGGCCGACTCGGGCAGCATCGATGAGGTGCTGAGTACCGGGGCGCTGCGGGCGCATTTGTTGGCGGCGGGGTTGGCTGGGACGGTGGCGACCTCGCGGGAGCAGAGCCTGCGGAGTTACCGGCTGTTCGCCGCGCGGGATCCGCGGGTGATGCTGGGCCTCGACCCGGAGTGGGGGTGGGGCGAGGGTGAGTTGTTACGGCTGATGGCCGACAAGTGCGGGGTGTCCGGGGATCCGGCGCACCGTTCCGGGCCCGATGTCATCGACCCGGAGCGGACGTTGGACGGGCTCGACGCGTTCGCCGCGCGGCTGGGGGAGGCGGCGGGGCGACGGGCTCCGGTGCTGTTCGGGACCGGTCATCCGCATCGTTTGCTCGGGTTCTACGCAGGGCTCGCAGACGCTTTGTCGGCGGCGGGATGTCTTGTTCTCACACCCGCGCAGGGGCGATGTGTCGACATAACGACCCGGTTCGGTCTACGCACGTACAACCTCGACTACGTACGAGGTGTCGCGCTGGTGCGAGAACCCGGTCTGTCGGGAACCGGGCGTGAGACGGGGGCGCACACCCACTCGCCGCTGCCGGTTAGGGCCGCTCTCGAGGGTGCCGTGGACGGCGGCTGGCCGCTTCCCGAGCTCGTAGTCGGGGACCACGGCTGGGTCTGCGGGGCAGGTCAGCTGGGTTTTGAGGCCATCGGCCTGGCGGACACGGACGATCCCGCGCTGTTCGTCGGGGAGGCGGAGGGGCAGGTCTCCGTGGCCGTTCCGCTTGATGATGCCGTGCGGTCCGATTACTACCGCCCGCTTACTCGCTATGTACTCAATCGAGCGAGTCTGTCACGGTAAACGGCCGATGGCTGCTCCTCTTCCCCACTCGTACCACACGCCCCTAGTCTGGAGCGTGAGCGCACAGCGACGCAGGGTCACCGGAGGGGAAGCCGGTGGGCGTCGTGTGCGGAAGGTACAGGTGGGTCATGGCTGCTGGCGATCGGCCTCTCAACGAGGTCAAGTTTCTGACCGTGGCGGAAGTCGCCTCGGTGATGCGAGTGTCGAAGATGACCGTGTACCGCTTGGTGCACAGCGGTCATCTGCCGGCGATCCGGGTGGGCAGGTCCTTCCGGGTCCCGGAACAGGCGGTTCACGAGTACCTGAGGGAGTCCTTCGTGGGGGTGGAGACCGCGTAGCGGGCGCGCGGCAGGGAGCCCGTCCGCCCCTCGGATTACAAGGTCGGCGCTCGTGCCGGTAGGCTAAGCCCTCGTAGGTCGTGTGGGCCCAGACGCCCCGCACCGAGTGAAGAGAAGTGAGCGAGGGTAGTCGTGGGCTCTGTTATCAAGAAGCGGCGCAAGCGGATGGCCAAGAAGAAGCACCGCAAGCTGCTCAAGCGCACCCGCGTTCAGCGTCGCAACAAGAAGTAAGCGACGGCTGGAACGACGGCTGTTTGTGCGTCGGGCGTGGCCCCCCACCGGTTCCGGTGGGGGGCCACGCTTTTTTCGACAGGTTCCACCCGGTTGCCCACGGCAGTCATCGCAGCGCAACAACGAGGCGCTACGGTGGCGCACAGGCCCCCGGGGGGAGAACTCGGGGGAGAAACCGACGGAAGGCGCGGATCTTGGGCAAGGTCGTGCTCGTCACCGGCGCGGCCCGGTATCTCGGAGGCCGTTTCGTACGGCGTGTCCAGCGGGATCCCGACGTCGACCGGGTGGTCGCCGTGGATGCGGTCGCGCCGACGCACGATCTCGGCGGGGCCGATTTCGTCCGGGCGGACATCCGCCAGCCCGCCATCGCCAAGGTGCTCGCCGAGCACGACGTGGACACGGTCGTCCATATGGACGTCACGGGTACGGCGCTCGGCGCCGGCGGCCGGACGTCGATCAAGGAGACCAACGTCATCGGCACCATGCAGCTCCTCGGTGCCTGCCAGAAATCGCCCCGGATCACGCGACTCGTGATCAAGTCCAGTACGAGCGTCTACGGCTCCGCGCCCCGCGACCCGGCCGTCTTCACCGAGACGACGCCGCCCAAGTCGCTGCCGAGCGGTGGCTTCGCCAAGGACGCCGTCGAGGTCGAGGGGTACGTACGGGGCTTCGCGCGGCGCCGCCCGGACGTGGCCGTGTGCGTGCTGCGGTTCGCGAACATCCTCGGGCCCCGGGCGGACTCCCCGCTCGCCGAGTATCTGTCGCTCCCCGTCCTGCCGACCGTCTTCGGGTACGACCCGAGGCTGCAGTTCGTGCACGAGGACGATGTGATCGACGTCCTGGAGGTCGCCTCGCGCGAGCCGCGCCGGGCGACGCTGAACAGCGGCACCTTCAACGTGGCCGGCGACGGTGTGCTGCTGCTGTCGCAGTGCGCGCGGCGGCTCGGGCGGCCGACGGTGCCGGTGCTGCTGCCCGCGGTCACCTGGGTCGGCTCCGCGCTGCGCACGGTCGGCGTCACCGACTTCTCGCCGGAGCAGATCCGGCTGCTCACCCACGGCCGGGTCGTGTCCACGGTCGAGATGCGCGAGACGCTGGGGTTCGCTCCTCGGTACACGACGGCCGAGACCTTCGCTGACTTCGCCCGCAGCCGCGGGCCGGGTCTGCTTCCGCCGGAGACCCTCGCGGGGGCCGTGGACCGGGTCGCGGCCCGGCTGGATCAGAAGGAGCCCAGGTAACGATGGCGGACGCCAAGGTCATTCCGTTCGACGACGACCGTTCACGGGCGCGGCGACGGCCCGGCAGGGCGGCTCGGGATGCCGCTGTGCGCGCCCTGCCGGGCCAGCACGGGCCCGAGGGGACCGCGTTCGGCCCGCAGGCCGCGGAGCCGGTTGCGGAGCCCCCTGTGGAGCCGCAGGGCGCCGGAGCCGGGTCCACCGCGGGGCCGGGGTCGGAGCGGGGGCGCGGGTGGGAGCGGCGGCTCGCGGGTGGGCTGGCGTTTCTGCGGCGACGGGTGACGGGCGAGTACGAGGTCGACGAGTTCGGCTACGACAAGGAGCTCACCGACCAGGTCCTCATGTCGCTGGTGCGGCCGCTGGCCGACAAGTACTTCCGGGTGGAGGTGAAGGGGGTCGAGAACATCCCCTCCGAGGGCGGCGCGCTGGTCGTCGCGAACCACTCCGGGACGCTGCCGCTGGACGGTCTGATGATGCAGGTCGCCGTGCACGACCACCATCCGGCCGGGCGGCATCTGCGGCTGCTCGCCGCCGATCTGGTCTTCATGCTGCCGGTGGTCAACGAGCTGGCCCGCAAGGCCGGGCACACGCTGGCCTGCGCGGAGGACGCGGAGCGGCTGCTGACGGCCGGCGAGATCGTGGGCGTGATGCCGGAGGGGTTCAAGGGCATCGGGAAGCCGTTCAGCGAGCGGTACAAGCTGCAGCGCTTCGGCCGGGGCGGCTTCGTCTCGACGGCGCTGCGGGCCGGGGTGCCGATCGTGCCGTGCTCGATCGTGGGCGCGGAGGAGATCTACCCGATGATCGGCAACGCGAAGACGCTGGCGCGGGTGCTGGGCATCCCGTACTTCCCGATCACGCCGACCTTCCCGTGGCTGGGGCCGCTGGGTGTGCTGCCGCTGCCGACGAAGTGGACGATCCAGTTCGGTGAGCCGATCGCGACGGACGGCTATCCGCCGGAGGCGGCCGAGGACCCGATGCTGATGTTCAACCTGACGGACCAGGTGCGGGAGCAGATCCAGCACACGCTCTACAAGCTGCTGGTGCAGCGCAGGTCCGTGTTCTTCTGAGCCGCTGGTTCCGCCGGCGGTACGACGATGGGGCGCCCCTCCACGGAGGGGCGCCCCATCGTCGTCTCAGCGAGCGTCCTCGCTGTCGATGCCCAGGCCGGGGAGCAGGCCCGGCAGCAGGGGCGGGATCGTGACGTCCGGCATCGGGGGTGTCGACTGGCCGTCCGGCGACGTGGGGAGTGCGCCGGTCGGCGGGGTCTCGAGCAGGCCGCCCGTGTTGCCGCCCAGCAGGCCGTCGCTCTCCGGGGAGCCCGAGCCGGAGCCCGAGGGCTGGGGCCGGGTGGAGCCTTCGCCGCCCGTGGAGGGGGCGGCGGGGGAGGACGGCGGACGCTGGGTCTGCGTTCGCGGGGTGTCCTGCGGGGAGCCGGGAGTGCCGGTGCCGGCGGCTCCCCTCTCCGGGGTGCGGGGCAGCATCCCCTGGAGCGGCTCGACCTCTTCGTCTATGGCGACGAAGACGTCGTTCACCTCCTTGCCGACGTCGGCGAGCTGCACGGGCAGCCGGACGCGCAGGCCGTTCCAGGTGTCGCGATGGGCTTGGGCGAAGGAGTTGAGCCGGGCCATCGGCCCGATCTCGCCGTCCCGTTCGTACGCCTGGCGCAGCAGCCGGTGGCCCTCGGAGGCGTCGTGCTTCATGCCGCCGAGAACCCGGCGGATCTCGCCGAGCGACTCGTGGTCGAGGTCGCCCGCGCGGCCTCGCTCCATGAGTCGGCGGGCCTCGCTGAGCCGGGTCGACGCCTGGTCCAGGAAGATCCCGCCCCGCTCGGAGTCGTCGTCGGCCATCCCGCGCTTGATGTCTTCCATGCCGCGCTTCAGCCCGTAGAGCGAGTCACCGGGCAGGGCGTCGGAGCTGGCAGCGGCCACACCGCTGAAAGCGCCCGCGGCCACACCGACCGTGAGGCCGCCCGCGGCGATGCCCTTCGACCAGCGGGAGCGTGGTCGCAATTTCCGGAGCGAGGAGGCCCGGTGGGCTCCCCGTCCGCTCGATGTCCGCTGCTCCGGCACCGTAGGGCCCGCGGCTGCGGTCCCCTCCGCGAGCATCGCTTCCATGGCGGCGACGAGCTGCGCTCGTTGCACCACCTTGACCTCGGGGTCCAGCTCCGGTTTCGGCAGGTTGCCGAGACCGTTCGCCAGGGCCAACAGCCGCCCCTGTTCGGCCGGTTCGGCCGACGCCTCGGGCTGCTCGGCCGTCGCGTCGTCGGGCGTCCGATCATCCAGGGCCTGGGCGAAGGCGTTCGCCCGCCGGTGCGCCGATACGTTCGCGATCACTGGCGGCACCTCCTCTCGTCATGACGGTCGACTCCCCGGGGTGTCCGGAAGGTTGCACACCTTGAACACATCCACACGAACGAGTGAGTGGCTGCGGGCACGGCGTGACCACAGGGAGCCTGCATCCCGCACAACGAGCGGCGCGGCACTTGGGTTACGCGCGAAAGATGATCGGACCAGTGCGTCATCGAGGCGTCACCGACTGTGAGTTGGGCGGGGGTCGGGGGACGTGGGGGGTCGTGCGGGGAGTGGGGCGCGTCGCGGTCGGTGGGGGGCGCGTGTGGGGGGCGCGGAGAAGTCAGCGGGCGTCGTCCGGGAGCAGTCGCGCCAGCGTGCGCACGGCCCGGTACTGGAGGGTCTTGATCGCGCCCTCGTTCTTGCCCATGACCCGGGCCGTCTCGGCGACCGAGAGGCCCTGCAGGAATCGCAGGGTCACGCACTCCTGCTGCTGGGGGTTGAGCCGGCGGACGGCGTCGAGGAGGGCCGCGTTGGAGAGGGACTCCAGGACGGAGTCCTCGGGGCTGCGCTCGACCTCGTTGGCGTCGAGCATCTCTCCCGTGGTCACTTCCAGTCGGAAGCGGCTCGACTTGAAGTGGTCGGCGACCAGGTTGCGGGCGATGGTGACCAGCCAGGCGCCGAAGTCGCGGCCCTGCCAGGTGAAGGTGGAGATCCGGCGCAGGGCGCGCAGGAACGTCTCGCTGGTGAGGTCCTCCGCCGTCGCCTTTCCGCCGACGCGGTAGTAGATGTAGCGATAGACCGTGTCGCTGTACTGGTCGTACAGGCGGCCGAAGGCCTCGGCCTCACCGGCCTGGGCGCGCTCGACGAGGTCCATCATGCGGGCGCTGTCGCTGTCGGCGGTGGGGCGGCGGGCGGCGGTCGAGGTTCCGGTGCCGCCGCGGCTGCCCCTTCTGCCGACAGCGGCACCGCTCTCGGCGAGGGCATAGCAAGGACCGGCGGGTGCCGGTGCGGCGAAGGCAAAGGCGGGGACAGGGCCGGCGTACGCGGTGGGGACGAAGCCGCGCAAGTGGTCGAGGACCGTTGCGCGCAGCGTAGCCAGGCCCGAGGCGTCAACCCCGACGTGTGGGTACACGGGACTCCCAGAGGCAGAGCTTCCATCACGTGCAGTGCGGGACCGTTCACTCGTCGTGGCGACGTGTGGGTTCCGTTGTGCGTCTGAGGAGAATAACGCTTCGTACAGGCAGCGCTACACCCAGTTGCGTAAATCATCGATTCCGTCGCACCTGTTACCGCTTGTGGACGGGATCACTCGCACTTCGTGACTGGTTGTTGATCGGATTACTTCCGAGTGTGACTACGTGCACGCTCTGTTGTGCTCGAGTGCACGCGTGGAGAGTGATCCGGGCCGCTGCTGGGTAGGGGGCCGGGAATGCCCGCGAGTCGCCCTGTGCGGTCGTGTTCGACCACGTACGGGTGAGGGGGATTGGTCCCGGGCTGTCGCAGATGATCGCAGCCGAAACGTATCGGCAGGATGCGGCGCGCCGGGCGCGGTCCGGGGCCTGAGCCGACGGCGGGGAGCGGAGTCGACGGCCGTGGGGCCGCAGTCGGCGGCGGCGCGAGGCCGGGGTCAGCGGCGGCGGCGGTGGAGGGCGACCGCGGCGGCCGTGCCGCCCGCCAGCGCGCCGACGCCCGCCGCGGCGGGGATGCCGACCTTGGCCGCCTTGCGGCCCGTGCGGTAGTCGCGCAGCCGCCATTCGCGCGCCTTGGCGTGCTTGCGCAGCTTGGTGTCGGGGTTGATGGCGTACGGATGGCCGACCAGCGACAGCATGGGGATGTCGTTGTGCGAGTCGCTGTACGCCGCGCAGCGGTTGAGGTCCAGGCCCTCGGCGGCGGCCAGTGCGCGCACGGCCTCCGCCTTGGCGGGTCCGTGCAGCGGCTCGCCGACCAGCTTGCCGGTGTAGACGCCGTCGACGGACTCGGCGACCGTGCCGAGCGCGCCGGTCAGGCCGAGCCGCCGGGCGATGATCGTGGCCGTCTCGACCGGGGCGGCCGTGACGAGCCAGACCTTCTGGCCGGCGTCGAGATGGGCCTGGGCGAGCGCCCGGGTGCCCGGCCAGATGCGGTCGGCCATGTACTCGTCGTAGATCTCCTCGCCGATCGACATCAGTTCGGAGACGCGGTGGCCCTTGACGATGGACAGGGCGCTGTCGCGGGCGTCCTGCATGTGCTCCGGGTCCTCGACGCCGGCCAGCCGGAACCACGCCTGCTGCCAGGCGAACCGGGCCAGTTCGCGGCGCTGGAAGAACTTCCGCTTGTACAGGCCCCGGCCGAAGTGGAAGATCGCGGCGCCCTGCATGACGGTGTTGTCGAGGTCGAAGAAGGCGGCGGCCTCGGCGTCGCCGACGACCGGGAACTCGGGCTCGGACGGCTCGGCCCGCGCCGCTGTCTCCCGTTCCAGTTCGAGCTGTTGCGAGGTCTTGCGCGCCGCCTCGGCGGCGGCCTCGCCTGCCAGAACGCTGCGCGCGGTGGCGGAGCGCCTACGGGGGGTGAGCCATCCCATTGCGGCCATGTCGTGAGCATAGCCAGTCTGTTCGGTACTTCCCGACCTCTCGGGATGCCGAGGCGTGAACACTCCGCGACTCTCCTGTTAAACGGACAATGGGGGAGCAAGCTGGAGACAGGGGGCACTGCTCGCGGCAGCGCAGAATGGACGGCATGTTTGGACGGACGAAGAAGAAGGACACCCCCGCCGCCGCCTCGCGGACCGTGACGCTGATCGGGAAGCCGGGCTGCCATCTCTGCGACGACGCCCGGGCCGTGATCGAGGCGGTCTGCGCCGAGACCGGAGCGCGCTGGGAGGAGAAGGACATCACCCAGGACGAGGAGCTCCACCGGGCGTACTGGGAGCAGATTCCCGTGGTCCTCGTGGACGGCGAGCAGCACACCTTCTGGCGTGTGGACGCCGGGCGGCTGCGGCGTGAACTGGGTGCCTGACCGGAAGACGGTTACCATCGTGGACGTTTTGTTGACGTTCGGGGGCGCGATCGTGAGGAGAGTGTGCGGTTTTGCCCCCTTCGGGTTCTCAACGGACTGACACGCCCCACGGTTCCGTCATGGCGCGAACCGACCGCGTGACCCCGGTCACTTTGGCCGGACAAAACGGACACCATCTTTGTGCACGCGTTCACAAAGACATAGCCTGCATTCGACGGGGCGGTCACGGGACATATGGCCGCCTGCAGCCCCGCTCATCCCGCAGGAGCACCGTGGCAACTGGCCGAACTCACCGACCGGCGACCCGCAGCCGAGGAATCCCCGAGGCCACCGTCGCCCGGCTTCCGCTGTATCTGCGTGCGCTCACCGCACTGTCGGAGCGCTCCGTACCCACGGTCTCCTCCGAGGAACTCGCAGCCGCCGCGGGGGTCAACTCCGCCAAGCTGCGCAAGGACTTCAGCTACCTCGGCTCGTACGGAACGAGGGGCGTCGGCTACGACGTCGAGTACCTCGTCTACCAGATCTCCCGCGAACTCGGCCTGACCCAGGACTGGCCCGTCGTCATCGTCGGTATCGGTAACCTCGGCGCCGCGCTCGCCGGCTACGGCGGCTTCGCCTCCCGTGGCTTCCGGGTCGCCGCGCTGATCGACGCCGACCCCGCCATGACCGGCAAGCCGGTCGCCGGGATCCCCGTCCAGCACAGCGACGACCTCGAGAAGATCATCGAGGAGGACGGCGTCTCCATCGGCGTCATCGCGACCCCGGCCGGCGTCGCCCAGCAGGTCTGCGACCGGCTCGTGGCCGCCGGAGTCACCTCCATCCTGAACTTCGCCCCGACCGTGCTCTCCGTGCCCGACGGCGTGGACGTGCGCAAGGTGGACCTCTCCATCGAGCTGCAGATCCTCGCCTTCCACGAGCAGCGCAAGGCGGGTGAGGAGGCGGAGGCCGAGGCCACCGCCGTCCCCACCCCGCCCACGGCCCTCGGTGCCGCGGGCGAGCCCCAGCGCAAGGGCACCGGACGCAAGGGACCCGACGGGGACGTCCCCGCCGTGATGCCGGCATGAGTCTCCTCGTCGTCGGCCTCAGCCACCGCAGCGCGCCGGTCAGCGTCCTGGAGCGGGCCGCGCTCGCCGCGGACACCCAGGCCAAGCTGCTCCAGGACACCCTCGCCGCCGAACCGGCCGCCGAGGGCGCCGTCCTGGCCACCTGCAACCGCATCGAGCTCTACGCCGACGTGGACAAGTTCCACGCCGGTGTCGCCGAGCTGTCCACGCTGCTCGCCCAGCACAGCGGCGTCGGCCTCGAAGAGCTGACCCCCTATCTCTACGTCCACTACGAGGACCGGGCCGTCCACCACCTCTTCTCGGTGGCGTGCGGGCTCGACTCCATGGTCGTCGGCGAGGGCCAGATCCTCGGCCAGATCAAGGACGCCCTCGCGCTCGGCCAGGAGCTGCACACCGCGGGCCGGCTCCTCAACGACCTGTTCCAGCAGGCGCTGCGGGTCGGCAAGCGCGCCCACAGCGAGACCGGGATCGACCGGGCCGGACAGTCGCTCGTCACCTTCGGGCTCGAGCAGCTGGCCGACGGGACGGATGTCGACACCTGGGCCAAGGGCAAGCGCGCCCTGGTCATCGGGGCCGGCTCGATGTCCTCGCTGGCCGCCGCCACGCTCGCGCGCGCCGGGGTCTCCGAGATCGTGATCGCCAACCGTACGACCGCCCGTGCCGAGCGGCTCGTACAGATCCTGACCGAGGCCGGGGGAACGGGCGTCGCCGCACGCGCGGTCGAGATGGTTGCCGTCGGCGACGAACTGACACGTGCCGACGTCGTCGTCTCCTGCACCGGTGCCACCGGACTCGTCCTCACCGGCGAGGCGGTCGAGACCGCGATGAAGGACCGCACGGCCCCGCTCGCCCTGCTCGACCTGGCCATGCCCCGCGACATCGACGCCGCCGTCCACCGCATGACGGGCGTCCGGCTCGTCGACATCGAGTCGCTGGCGGACGCCTCCGCCGACGCCCCGATGGCCGCCGACGTCGACCAGGTGCGCGCGATCGTCTCCGACGAGGTGGCAGCCTTCGGCGCCGCCCAGCGCGCCGCGCACATCACCCCGACCGTGGTCGCGCTGCGCACCATGGCCGCCGATGTCGTCGCGGGCGAGGTGGCCCGGCTCGAGGGCCGGCTGCCCGACCTCGACGACAAGCAGCGCGCCGAGATCACCCAGACCGTGCGCCGGGTGGTCGACAAGCTCCTGCACGCGCCGACCGTGCGGGTCAAGCAGCTCGCCAGCGAGCCCGGCGGCGCCGGGTACGCCGACGCGCTGCGGACACTCTTCGACCTCGACCCGGAGACGGTCGCCTCCGTCTCCCGGGCCGACCTGAATGACGCCGACGTCAAGAACCGAGGGCGAGTATGACCGAGAGGGCACTGAGGCTCGGGACCAGGCGCAGCAAACTCGCCATGGCCCAGTCCGGGCATGTGGCCGACGCCGTCCGGCAGCTGACCGGCCGGCCCGTCGAGCTCGTGGAGATCACGACCTACGGGGACGTGTCGCGTGAGCACCTCGCGCAGATCGGCGGTACGGGGGTGTTCGTCGCCGCCCTGCGCGACGCGCTCCTGGCCGGCGAGGTGGACTTCGCCGTCCACTCCCTGAAGGACCTGCCGACCGCCCAGCACCCGGACCTGGTGCTGGCCGCGATCCCGCGGCGCGAGGACCCGCGCGACGTGCTGGTCGCCCGCGAGGGACTGACGCTCGACCGGCTGCCCCAGGGCGCCCGGATCGGCACCGGTTCGCCGCGCCGGATGGCCCAGCTCAACGCGTACGCGCGCAGCCACGGGCTGACCATCGAGACCGTGCCGATCCGCGGGAACATCGACACCCGCGTCGGATACGTACGCAGTGGAGAGCTGGACGCGGTGGTACTCGCCGCGGCCGGTCTCAACCGCATCGGCGGGACGGAGGAGCTCACCGGCTCCCTGTCGCTCGACCACCTGTCGGTCGACACCGTCCTGCCCGCCCCCGGCCAGGGGGCCCTGGCGATCGAGTGCGTGGCGTCCGGCGCCGCCCTCGTCGCCGCGCTCGCCGAGCTCGACGACCCGCACACCCGGGCCGCCGTGACCGCCGAGCGATCCCTGCTCGCCGCCCTGGAGGCCGGCTGCTCCGCACCCGTGGGTGCGCTGGCCGACCTGCTGGCCGAGGATTCCGGCCGCGGGCAGATTGTCACTGAAATGCGCCTGCGCGGCGTCGTCGGCACCACCGACGGCTCGACGCTGGTGCAGCTGTCCACCACCGGTCCCGTACCCGCGTCGCACGACGAGGCGATGGAGCTCGGACGCGAACTCGCGGACGAGATGCTCGCCAAGGGTGCGGCCGGTCTTATGGGGGAGCGAGCACTTTGAGCCCCACCAGCCCGACCACCAGCCCCGCGTCCCCGGCCTTCTCCGGTCACGGGAGCGTCACCTTCCTCGGCGCCGGACCAGGCGATCCAGGACTGCTGACCCTCCGGGCCGTCGAAGCCCTAGCCGGCGCGGACGTCCTGATCGCCGAGCCGGAGGTGCTCGAAGTCGTCCGGTGCCATGCGCGCGCGGGCGTGAGCACGCCTGAGCTGACGGTTGTTGACGAGGCGTCAACAACCGCCGGTGTCCCCGTGTTGAGGGATGCGACCAATCTTGTCATGGAGGCCGCGCGGGGCGGCAAGCGGGTCGTCCGTGCGGTGACCGGCGACCCCGGCCTCGACGGAAACGCAGGTCAGGAGATGCTCGCCTGCGCCGCCGAGGGCATCCCCTTCGAGGTCGTGCCCGGTGTCGCCACGGCCGTCGGCGTACCCGCGTACGCCGGTGTCCCGCTGCGCGACGCGCAGGGCACCGATGTGCGCTTCGTGGACGCCCGGACCGCCGACGACCGTTGCTGGACCGAGGTCGGCGCCTCCGACGGCACCGTCGTCGTGTCCACCTCGCTGGACTCGGTCGCGGCCGCGGCCGGTGAACTGGTGGCGGCGGGCCGTAAGCCGGACACCCCGCTCACCGTGACCATCGGCGGCACGACGACCCGGCAGCGGACCTGGACGGCGACGCTCGGCACGATCGCGCAGGTCTTCAAGCAGGGCAAGGTGCTCCCCTCGCCCGAGGGTCACCGTCCGGTCATAGCCGTGGTCGGCGAGCGCAGCGCCCCGGCGCAGCGGGACCAGCTGGCGTGGTTCGAGTCGAAGCCGCTGTTCGGCTGGCGGGTACTCGTGCCGCGCACGAAGGAGCAGGCCGCGTCGCTCTCCGACCAGCTGCGCAGCTACGGCGCCGTTCCGCACGAGGTGCCGACGATCGCGGTCGAGCCGCCGCGGACGCCGCAGCAGATGGAGCGTGCGGTCAAGGGTCTGGTGACCGGCCGCTACGAGTGGATCGCCTTCACGTCGGTCAACGCGGTGAAGGCGGTGCGGGAGAAGTTCGAGGAGTACGGGCTCGACGCGCGGGCCTTCGCCGGCATCAAGGTGGCGGCGGTCGGCGAGCAGACGGCCGCGGCGCTGGTCGACTTCGGTGTGAAGCCTGACCTGGTGCCGAGCGGGGAGCAGTCGGCCGCCGGTCTCCTCGAGGACTGGCCGCCGTACGACCCGGTCTTCGACCCGATCGACCGCGTCTTCCTGCCGCGGGCCGACATCGCGACGGAGACGCTGGTCGCGGGGCTGATCGAGCTCGGGTGGGAGGTCGACGACGTGACCGCCTACCGGACGGTGCGGGCGTCGCCGCCGCCGGCGGACACGCGCGAGGCGATCAAGGGCGGCGGCTTCGACGCGGTGCTGTTCACGTCGTCGTCGACGGTGCGGAACCTGGTGGGGATCGCCGGGAAGCCGCACAACGTGACCGTGATCGCCTGTATCGGTCCGGCGACCGCGAAGACGGCGGAGGAGCACGGGCTGCGGGTCGACGTCCTGTCGCCCGAGCCGTCGGTGCACAAGCTCGCGGAGGCGCTGGCGGACTTCGGTCTGCGGCGGCGGGCGGCGGCGCTGGAGGCGGGGGATCCGGTGACGCGGCCGTCGGAGCGGCGGCCGGGGGCGCGGAGGCGTCGGACGACGTAGTTCGGTTTCTTGGGGTGCGGGGCCTTGTCGGGGTCCCGCACCCCGGTGCGTTTCGGGGCCTTGTGTTTCAGGCCCTTGTGGAGGGCCCCGGCCCTGGTGCGTGGGGGCGGTCGGAGCGGAGGCGCCCGCATGGGCGCCGTCCCGTGTGCCCACCCGTCCCGCCCTGCGGGACGATTGCCCACACGGGGGTGGGGGCGCGGGGCGATTGCCCGCACGGGGGTGGGGGTGCGGGGCGATTGGCCGCACGGGGGTGGGGCGCGGGGCGGGTGCCCTCGCGGGGGTGGGGGTTATGCCCACAACGGGTCGGCAAGTGCACTGGTTCAGCGGGCGTAGCCTCGGGCGTATGAACTCGTACGGAACCTTTCCCGGGGCGCGGCCGCGGCGGCTGCGGACGACTCCTGCCATGCGGCGGATGGTGGCCGAGACGCGGCTGAGCCCGGCCGATCTGATCCTTCCCGCGTTCGTGCGGGAGGGGATCAGCGAGCCCCGGCCGATCGCCGCGATGCCCGGCGTGGTGCAGCACTCGCGGGACACCCTGCGCAAGGCCGCCGTGGAGGCGCTGGAGGCCGGCGTCTCCGGGATCATGCTGTTCGGCGTGCCCGAGGACGAGAAGAAGGACGCCGCCGGCACCGCGGGCACGGACCCGGACGGGATTCTGCAGGTCGCGATCAGGGACGTGAAGGCCGAGGTCGGCGACGACCTCGTGATCATGTCGGACCTGTGCCTCGACGAGTACACCGACCACGGGCACTGCGGCGTCCTGGACGAGACCGGGCGCGTCGACAACGACGCCACGCTGGAGCGGTACGCCGAGATGGCGCAGGTCCAGGCCGACGCCGGGGTCCACGTGGTCGGACCGTCCGGGATGATGGACGGCCAGGTCGGGGTGGTCCGGGACGCGCTGGACACCATCGGCAAGGAGGACGTGTCGATCCTCGCGTACACGGCGAAGTACTCCTCCGCCTTCTACGGCCCCTTCCGCGAGGCCGTCGCGTCCTCCCTGCAGGGCGACCGCAAGACGTACCAGCAGGACCCGGCCAACGTCCGTGAGTCGCTGCGCGAGTTGGCGCTGGACCTGGAGGAGGGCGCCGACATGGTGATGGTGAAGCCCGCGGGTCCCTACCTCGACGTGCTGGCGAAGGTCGCCGAGGCCGTGGACGTGCCGGTCGCCGCGTACCAGATCAGCGGTGAGTACGCGATGGTCGAGGCCGCGGCCGAGAAGGGCTGGATCGACCGCGACAAGGCCATCTTCGAGACGCTCACCGGAATCAGGCGCGCGGGCGCGCAGATGATCCTGACGTACTGGGCCACCGAGGTCGCCCAGAAGCTCGGTCGCGGGGTCTGACGGGGCGCGAGCGATCAGCGCACCAGCATCTCCGCCAGACGGGACAGGCCGTCCGCCGCGTGGCCCTCGGCGATCGAGCGGTCCAGCAGCGCCTGGAAGGGCTCGAAGAGCTCCGGGCTGACGCCCTGGGCCTTGTAGGTGGCCAGGAAGTTGGGGAAGGCCGACTGGTTCACCGCCAGGCTGGACACGTCGGTCAGGTGCCGGCCCGAGTCGACGGCCCGGGCCAGTTCGGGGACGGTGCCGAGCATCGCCGTGATCCACGGGACCAGCAGCTCGCTGTACTCCTCGGCGTTCACCTTCTCCGTACGGGCCAGGGCCAGGGCCTGGACCACACCGATGAGCATCCCGTACATGCCGGTCAGCAGACCGAGGTCGTACAGGGCCGCGAGGCCAGGGTCGGTGCCGGTCCACTTGGTGCCGCCCAGGGCCGCGAGGGTCGGGCGGTGGGTCTCGTACGCCTGCTCGTCGCCGCTGTAGAAGACGTACGCGTCCGGGCCCGCGATCATCTGCGGGATCGCCATGATGCCGCCGTCGAGGTACCGGGCGCCGAGCCTCTCCGCCCGGGCGGAGAGCGTCCGGGCCTGCTCCGGCGTCCCGTTCGTGAGGTTGACCAGCGTCTTCCCGGCCACGGAGTCACCGAGGGCGGTGAGGAGTTCGTCGACGTTGTCGTTCGTCAGCAGGCACAGGACGACGAGCGGGCTCGCCGCCACCGCGTCCGTGGGCGTGTCGGCGGGCAAGGCGCCCTGCGCGACCAGCGGGCCGGTCTTGGCCGGCGAACGGTTCCAGACGGTGACCGGGTGGCCGGCGTTCAGGAAGGCCGCGGCGAGGGCCGTGCCCATCATGCCCAGACCGAGGACGGAGACCGGGGAGGAGGCGGTGGCGGAGTCGGTCGCGGACGTGGTCGCGGAGACGGCTGCGGAGGCGTTTTCGGACATGGGTGTGCTCCAGAGCTTGGAATCGGGGGTTCGAGTCGCTGTCCGGCTCGCATTCGATCCTTCTCCGGGGCGGTTCGTCCCACAAGTACCGACTTAATAGTCAGGTACGCACCGATTGGTAAGGATGGGCCGCTCGGCGCACCCTGGAAGTACCTCAGGAGGTGGTCCTCATGATGCACACCCTCGTCGGATGGCACATCGAGATGGAATTCCAGGAGGACGGCGACGCGACGAAGGCGGCCGCCATGGTGCGGCTCGGTGACGGCACCGAGTTCCGCGCCCAGGGCAATGCCCACAGGCACCCGTCCGACCCGGAGCAGCTGAGGGTCGGCGAGGAGATCGCGGGCGCACGCGCGCTCATGGATCTCGCCTCCCAGCTGCTTCAGAAGGCACACACGGAGATCGACGAGGTCTCGGGCAGGACGTCCCACCCGATCCGCTGACCCCTTGACCTCCTGCTCCCTCGGGACGGTGGCGTCGCCGAGCGCGTTCAAGCCATGCGGCGCCGCCACCGTCCCGGGGCGGGCTGATGACGCTGCCGTGGCCGGGGGACAATGGGGCCCGGGACGGCGAGGGGGGCACGGGGCACGTGGCAACGGATGCGGGCGGATTCGCGGAGCTGGTACGCGGACTGAAGGAGCGATCCGGGCTCAGTTACGGGGCGTTGGCGAAGAAGCTTCACGTCAGCACGTCCACGTTGCACCGGTACTGCAACGGCGACGCCGTTCCGACGGAGTTCGCCCCGGTGGAGCGGCTGGGGCGGCTGTGCGGGGCCTCGCGCGAGGAAATGATCCAGCTGCACCGCAGTTGGATCCTGGCGGACGACGCGAGAGGGAAGGGGAAGGCGGCCGGGGCGGCAGAGGCGGCGGTCGAGGAGCCGGAGCCGGCGGGCGGGTCTGTCCCTGAGCCTACGGGCGGGTCCGCGCCGGAGCCGGCCGGTGGGTCCGGGCCTGACGCGGAGGACGGGCCTGTGTCTGCGCCTGAGTCGGCGGGCGGGTCTGTTCCTGAGTCGGCGGGCGGGCCTGTGCCTGACGCGGCGCCCGCGCCCGCGGCCGGGGCGCCCGCCGTCGGCGGCGAGGCGTCGGTGGACGCCGTCGTCACCGTTCAGCCGTTGAACCGGCCCCCGGCCACCGCGCCGTTCCGGTCACGCAAGCGCCTGGCCATGGCTCTCGCCGCGGCCGCCGTCGTCGCGCTCGTCGTGCCCGTCGCGTACGCCGTCCGCGGCTCGGGCGGCACGGGCGGCGGTGGCGAGGGCGGTACGGCGGCCGGCCCCACCGCCCAGGCGGACACCACCCGCACCCCCATGCCCTCGTCGACCGGCTCCGGAACCCCGTCCGCCGCCGGCTCCACGTCCGCCTCCGCGACACCGAGCGCGCAGACGCCGCCCTCCGCCGGCACGGAGTCCTCCGCCGCGACGCCGCGCGAGGAGACCGACCCGCCCGTGAGCGTGGGCATCAGCTCCTACGCCTGGGACGGGCCCTGCAGCCAGTACTTCGCGCTCGATCGGGAGCCCGGCGAGGTGCCGCCCCCCGCCCCGCAGGACACCCGCGCCTGGGCCCGCGCCCTCGGCGGGGTCGACGGCGGACACATGAAGATCGAGCTGACCGCGACCGGCAGGACGGACGAGTCGGTGGTTCTCAACGCCCTCCACGTACGTGTGGTGGAGCGCGGAGCGCCCCTGAACCGGCCGGCGTACTTCATGGGTGACGGCTGCGGCGGCGGAATCACCCCGCAGACCTTCGACATCGACCTCGATGCCCAGAGCCCGCTCGCGAAGCCGGTCGCCGGCCGCGACGGCGACCGGACCGTGCCGGCCAAGGACTTCCCGTACAAGGTCTCCACCAGCGACCCCCAGGTCTTCAACCTCGACGTGCACACCGAGGCGCACGTCGCGGCCTGGTACCTGGTGGTGGACTGGAGCACCGGCGAGCGGCACGGGAAGGTGATCGTCAACGACGGTGGCAAGCCGTTCCGTACGAGCGCGATCGAGGGGATGAAGCAGTACAACTACCTGCCCGACAAGAGCCAGTGGGTGTCCCGGTAGGAGTACGGCGAGGGCCCCGGCGCCGTTCGGAAACGGTGCCGGGGCCCTCGTGTGCCCTATGCCCTGTGCCGGTCGGGCGTCAGAGACGCTCGGGGGTCCGGATGCCCAGCAGGGCCATGCCCTGGTGGAGCGTGCGGGCCGTCAGCTCGCACAGGAACAGCCGGTTCTCCACGTGCTCCGGGGTGTCCGCCTTGAGGACGGGGCACTCCGAGTAGAACGTCGTGTACTGCGACGCCAGCTGGTACAGGTACGCGGCCAGCTTGTGCGGGGCGTACTCGGCGGCGGTCTCGGCGAGCAGCTCGCCGAAGCCGTCCAGGTGCAGACCGAGGGCGCGCTCCGCCGGCGCAAGGGCCAGCTCCGGGTGGGCGGCCGGCTTGGCGTCGCCCGCCTTGCGGAGGATCGACTGGATACGGGCGTACGCGTACTGGAGGTACACCGAGGTGTCGCCGTTCAGCGACACCATCTGGTCCAGGTCGAACTTGTAGTCCCGCGCCGCGGACGTGGACAGGTCCGCGTACTTCACCGCGCCGATGCCCACCTGGGCGGCCCGCTCGGTGATCTCGTCCTCGGTGAGGTCCTGGGCCTTCTCCCGGACCACGGACGCGGCCCGGTCGATCGCCTCGTCCAGCAGGTCCACCAGCCTGACCGTCTCGCCCTCACGGGTCTTGAACGGCTTGCCGTCCTTGCCGAGCACCGTGCCGAACGCCAGCTGGACCGCCTTGACCTCGTCGTTCAGCCAGCCGGCCCGGCGGGCGGTCTCGAAGACCATCTTGAAGTGCAGCGACTGGCGGGCGTCGACCACGTACAGCAGGGTCGTCGCCTCCAGGTTCTGCACACGGTCACGGATCGCGGACAGGTCGGTGGCCGCGTAGCCGAAGCCGCCGTCGGACTTCTGGACGATCAGCGGGGTCGGGTTGCCGTCCGGGCCCTTGATGTCCTCGAAGAACACGCACAGCGCGCCGTTGGAACGGACCGCGACACCGGACTCCTCCAGGATGCGGCAGGTCTCCACCAACATGTCGTTGTAGCCCGACTCGCCGACCACGTCAGGGTCGTTGATGTCCATGTCGAGCTTGTCGAAGACCGAGTAGAAGTAGATCTTCGACTCGTCGACGAACCGCTGCCACAGGGCACGGGTCTGCTCGTCGCCGGCCTGGAGGTCCACGACCCGCGCCCGGGCACGGGTCTTGAACTCCTCGTCGGAGTCGAACAGCGCGCGCGAGGCCTTGTAGAGCCGGTTGAGGTTGGACATGGCCTCCTCGCCGGAGACCTCCTCCTCGGACTTGTGGTCCAGCTCGTGCGGGTGCTCGATCAGGTACTGGATGAGCATGCCGAACTGGGTGCCCCAGTCGCCGATGTGGTGGCGACGGACCACCTTCTCGCCCGTGAACTCCAGGATCTCGACCATCGCGGCGCCGATCACGGCGGAGCGGAGGTGGCCGACGTGCATCTCCTTGGCCACGTTCGGCTGCGCGTAGTCGATCACCGTCGTGCCGGCGCTCTCCGCGTACGGCACACCGAGGCGGTCGTCGGCGGCGCGGGCGGCGAGGGTCTTGATGATCGCCTCGTCGGTGACCGCGATGTTCAGGAAGCCGGGGCCCGAGACCTCGATCTCCTTCAGCACGTCGTTCGCCGGAATGCCGTCGACGACCTTCGTCGCCAGCTCACGCGGGTTGCCCTTGAGCTGCTTGGCGAGGGCCAGGATGCCGTTGGCCTGGAAGTCGGCCCGGTCGCTTCGTCGCAGCAGCGGGTCGGCGGAACCGGCCTCCGGCAGAGCTGCCGAGAGACCTTCCGCGAGGCGCTGCTGCACGGTCGAAGCGAGGGAAGGGACCGAGGCCATGAGCTTCCGTTCCTGTCGGTGGTGGGCTATATCGCTTGTCAAGTGTCCCATGGGTGGGCAACGTGTTTTCTCCACCTGTGGACAACCACGGAGTGCGCCGTTCCGTCTGGGAGAATGGCTGACGTAAGGCTGCAAGGCTTTCGAGGGAATCAAGGAAGAAGGACGTACCGACCGTGGCTCAGAGCAGCACCGAGACCGACTGGGTCTCCCGTTTCGCGGACGAGGTCATCGCCGAGTCGGAGCGACGTGCGCCTGGCAAACCGGTCGTCGTCGCCTCCGGACTCTCCCCCTCCGGCCCGATCCACCTGGGCAACCTCCGCGAGGTCATGACCCCGCACCTGGTCGCCGACGAGATCCGCCGACGGGGGTACGAGGTCCGGCACCTGATCTCGTGGGACGACTACGACCGGTACCGCAAGGTGCCGAACGGCATCCCGGGTGTGGACAAGGAGGGCTACGAGCAGCACATCGGCAAGCCGCTCACCTCCGTGCCGGCCCCGCCCGGCTCGGCGCACCCGAACTGGGCCGAGCACTTCAAGGCCGCCATGGTCGAGTCGCTCGCCGAGCTGGGCGTCGAGTACGACCCGATCAGCCAGACCGAGCAGTACACCGCGGGTACGTACCGCGAGCAGATCCTGCACGCGATGAAGCACCGCGGCGACATCGACGCGATCCTCGACCAGTACCGGACGAAGAAGGCGCCGAAGAAGCAGTCGCAGAAGCCCGTCGACGAGGCCGAGCTGGAAGCCGAGGAGGGCTCCGGCGCGGCCGCCGAGGACGACGGCTCCGGCGGCGCCGGGGGCTACTTCCCGTACAAGCCGTACTGCGGGCAGTGCGAGAAGGACCTGACGACCGTCACCTCGTACGACGACGAGACCACCGAGCTGGCGTACACCTGCACGGCGTGCGGCTTCTCCGAGACCGTCAAGCTCAGCGAGTTCAACCGCGGCAAGCTGGTCTGGAAGGTCGACTGGCCGATGCGCTGGGCGTACGAGGGCGTGATCTTCGAGCCGTCGGGCGTGGACCACTCCTCCCCCGGCTCGTCCTTCGTCGTCGGCGGCCAGATCGTCCGCGAGATCTTCGACGGCGTCCAGCCGATCGGCCCGATGTACGCCTTCGTCGGCATCAGCGGCATGGCCAAGATGTCGTCCTCGCGCGGTGGCGTGCCCACCCCGGCGGACGCGCTGAAGATCATGGAGGCGCCGCTGCTGCGCTGGCTGTACGCGCGCCGCAAGCCGAACCAGTCCTTCAAGATCGCCTTCGACCAGGAGATCCAGCGGCTCTACGACGAGTGGGACAAGCTGGAGGCCAAGGTCGCCGACGGCTCCGTACTGCCGGCCGACGCGGCGGCGTACGCCCGCGCCGCCCGCACGGCCGCCGGTGAGCTGCCGCGCACCCCGCGCCCGCTGCCGTACCGGACGCTGGCCTCGGTCATGGACATCACCGCCGGCCACGACGAGCAGACCCTCCGGATCCTCACCGACCTGGACCCGGAGAACCCGGTCACCAGCCTCGACGAGGTCCGCCCGCGCCTGGACCGCGCCGAGAACTGGATCACCACCCAGGTCCCGGCCGACCAGCGCACCATCGTCCGCGACGAGCCGGACGCCGAACTCCTCGGCTCCCTCGACGACCAGGGCCGCGAATCCCTCCGTCTCCTCCTGGAGGGCCTCGACACCCACTGGTCCCTCGACGGACTGACCACGCTCGTCTACGGCGTCCCGAAGGTCATGGCCGGCCTCGACCCCGAGGCCAAGCCCACCCCCGAGCTGAAGGTCGCCCAGCGCGCCTTCTTCGCCCTGCTCTACAAGCTCCTGGTGAGCCGCGAAACCGGCCCGCGTCTGCCGACGCTGCTGCTCGCGGTCGGGGCCGAGCGGGTGCGCAAGCTGCTCGGCGCGTAGCCGCTCGACAGACAGAAGCCCGCCGCCCGGGGTTCCGGGCGGCGGGCTTCTGCATCCTTCGGACTAGGCCGGCTTCCGACGTGCGCACGACGAAAACGGGCGCCGCGCGGGAGACCGTGAAGGCATGAAGAACGAAGCCATCGCAGTCATCGGTTGGATCACCCTCGTCCAGGGCGGACTCGGCGCCGGCGGGCAGATCTTCGGCGACAAGGCCTGGGGGATGCTCCAGAAGTGGTGGGACATCCCCACCGCCGGCTACATCGTCCTGGCACTCGTCGGGATCGCCCTCGCCGTATGGGGCGAGACCGCGAAGCAGCGGGCCAAGGCAGCCTGAGCCCCGGCCCGCAGGCGGTTACGGGATGTGGTTCTCCACCATCTGCTGCTCGATGCGCTGCCGCAGGCCCGGCGTCAGCTGCCGAAGCAGCGACGTGCTGCGAGGGTGCTGCGTGGCGTACCGGTCGCTGAGCAGTATGTCGAGCTCCTCGTTGCTCGGGAACTGCTGGTTCTCCTGGACGTAGTCCCACATCGCCTTGTACGCGACCTCCGCGAACTCGGCCGTGGACGGCTCCGGATCGACGTACTCCTCGTACTCCTCGAACTGCTGCTCCTGGCGAGGTCCCGGGATCGGCAGGTCCTCCGGGCCCTGCGGCACCGCCACCGGGGTCGGCTCCAGGCCCTCCACGTACTGGGGGTCGTAAGCACCCTCGTACGCTTCGGGGGAGATCTGCTGGGCGTCGAACCACGGGCTGTCGTGGTTCGGGGGCATCTCCGGACCGACCGGGCCCTGGGGGAGCTGCGGCTGCGGGGCCAGCTGGACCGGCGCCTGAACCGCCTGCACCGGCTCCGGCTGCGCCGCCGTCGGCTGCGCAGGGATCAGCGCCGGCTCCACACCCGCCGCCGCCAGCCCCGCCGCCGCCGTCTCCGCCAGCGGCACGCCGTACTTCGCCAGCCGCAGCGGCATCAGCGCCTCCACCGGCGCCTTGCGCCGCCACGCCCGCCCGAAACGCGCCTGCAGCCGGGCCTGATAGATCAGCCGGTCCTGCTCCAGCTTGATCACCTGCTCGTACGAGCGCAGCTCCCAGAGCTTCATCCGGCGCCACAGCCGAAAGGTGGGCACGGGGGAGAGCAGCCAGCGGGTGAGCCGGACGCCCTCCATGTGCTTGTCGGCCGTGATGTCGGCGATCCGGCCCACCGCATGACGCGCCGCCTCCACCGCGACCACGAACAGCACCGGGATCACGGCGTGCATGCCCACACCCAGCGGGTCAGGCCACGCAGCCGCACCGTTGAACGCGATCGTCGCCGCGGTCAGCACCCACGCCGTCTGCCGAAGCAGCGGGAACGGGATCCGGATCCACGTCAGCAGCAGATCCAGTGCGAGCAGCACACAGATGCCGGCATCGATGCCGATGGGGAAGAAGTACGAGAAGTCGCCGAAGCCCTTCTCCACGGCGAGCTCACGCACGGCGGCGTACGAACCCGCGAAACCGATACCGGCGATGATCACCGCACCGGCGACCACCACACCGATCAGTATCTTGTGCGTGCGTGTCAGCTGTATCGCGGCCACCCGCGATCCCCTCCCGTCATACGACATCTCGCGGGCACAGCGTGGCACATGCGCGAGGAGCCCGGCCCCCGGGGGAGGCGCGGACTCCTCGAAAACATGCGCAAATACGGGTGTTCGCGACTGCGGCCGCGCACACTTGTTACTTAGCGGTGGCCGCGACCGCCGCGACAGCCTCCTTGGCCGCCTTCACCGCGCCATCCATGATCACCTTGTCGGTCGGGGCGGTCGCGCCCCAGTAACCGGCACCGTTGTACGTCAGCAGCACCAGCACATTGCCGGTCCGCGCCACCACCGAGGCGTACTTGAAGTCCTCGCCCGTCTTCCTCAGCTCGTACGCGACGGCCTTCGACTGCTCGCCGACGCCAGGCGCCTCCGTGGTGCGCAGCTTCTTGGCACCCTCGGTCGCCTGGAGCTTGGCCAGCTCCTTGGCGAAGTTCTCCTCGGCGCGCTGCCGGCCGCTGCCGAGCGAGGCGTCCGACTCGTAGCGGTAGAAGGCGACGTCGAGCCAGCGGTACTGCGAGCCCTTCACGCCCTTGTCGTCGAGACCGTTCCACGAGCAGCCGCCCCGGCTCGTGGTGTCGCTGGAGTTGGCGGTCGTACCGTTCTTCGCCTTCGCCTTGGGCACCAGGCTCGCGGTCGTCTTCGCCGAGATCGACTTGCAGACGTCGGGCAGCTTCGCGTACTTCGCGGGCTCGACCGTCTTCGTCGACTGCTGGGCGCTCGGGGCGGCGGAGGACGCCGAACCCTTGCCCTTGTCCGGGGTGCCCGCACCGTCGGAGTCCGAGGAGCAGCCGGCGGCGACAAGCATCACCGGAACGGCTGCGCAGGCGAGTATGCGGGAGAGTCGCGGGGCTGATCGGTGCATGGTTCCTTCAGTCGCTTGTCGTACGGTCCGGCCGGCGGCCACGGTACGCCGACACGTTACGTGCTCGCGATCCGCTCACGGAGCGGGTCCGAGCGGCTACTCCTCCAGGCGTTCGGCGAGCAGCCGGGCCAGATTCCGGGCCTTTTCCTGCAGTTCCTGGCTGTCCGGGGGCTCCGCGGCGCCGCCCGTCTGCTCCACGTACTCGACCGTCACGATCACATTGGATGTGCGGAACACCACGCTCACGGTGCGGTGCCGGCCGTTCGGCCCGTCGGAGCTGAGCACGTCGTCGAGGAACGCGACCTGCCCGAGGCCCTCCAGGACACGGGGCTCCAGACCGGTGGTGGCGGGCGCGGTCGGGGTGGAGGTCGCGGGCGGAACGGCGGAACCGGCGGGCGGGGCGGGGCTCGCGGGGGGTGTGGCGCTCGTGCTGGTGCTTGTGGTGGTGCTGGTGGTGCCACCGGTGGGACTTCCGGGTGTCTGCGTGGCGGGCGGGGTCTGCGGCGTCTGAGGCGTCTGCGGGGGCACGGGGAGGTCCGCCGCGATCTGCTTGCCCGAGAAGACCTCCTGCGCGCGGTCGTCGTCGCTGACGGCCGGGTCGTACGACACCACCCGCTCGATGTCGAGGCGCAGCCGGTGCGAGGCGTCGGGGGTGTCGGCCTTCCAGTTGCAGCCGACCCGGCGGTCCGTGTCGTACGTGACGGCGGCGGTGCCGCGGTACGCCTGCTCGCGGTCCTTGTCGGGGAGCTGGGCGGCGCCGGGGAGCAGGTCCTTGAGGGTGGCCTGCGGGACGGAGCCGCAGGGCTCGAAGAGGTTGCGGTAGCGGCCGGGAGGAGCGGGGGTGGAGGCGGGGCCGGCCTTGGAGTCGACGGCGTCCACGCCGGTTCCGCCGCTCGAGGAGCAGCCGGTGAGGCCCAAGGCGAGCGCCGCTGCGAGCGCTGTCAGACCGGGTACGTACGCCTGTCGCTGCACGCTCCCAGGCTCCCTTCTCCCGAGGACTTCGCCGAAAACTGTTTGCCGCCGGAGTCCGGTCGGTGGACACAATGTCTACCGCACGCGCTGCCGTTGATGCCGGTCCGTCGTCACCTGTACGGGCCTTGGAGCCGGTTTTTGCGTTATCAGGCTTTTTGGGGGAATCGAGGAAGTATGTCGTATGTAGAGGTACCGGGCGCGAAGGTGCCCATCCGGATGTGGGCCGATCCTTCCACGGTGGAGGGCGGCGCCATGCAGCAACTCCAGAACGTGGCCACGCTGCCGTGGATCAAGGGCCTGGCCGTGATGCCGGACGTGCACTACGGCAAGGGCGCGACGGTCGGGTCCGTGATCGCGATGCGCGGGGCGGTCTGTCCGGCGGCGGTCGGTGTGGACATCGGCTGCGGGATGTCGGCGGTCAGGACGTCGCTGACGGCGAACGACCTGCCCGGTGACCTCTCGCGGCTGCGGTCGAAGATCGAGCAGGCGATTCCGGTGGGGCGGGGGATGCACCGGGACGAGGTGGACCCCTCGCGGCTGTTCCAGTTCCCGACGGCTGGGTGGGGCGACTTCTGGTCACGCTTCGACGGGATCGCCGAATCGGTCAAATTTCGGCACGAGCGTGCCCAGAAGCAGATGGGAACGCTCGGAAGCGGAAATCACTTTGTCGAGTTCTGTCTCGACGAGTCGGGGTCGGTCTGGCTGATGCTGCACTCCGGGTCGCGGAACATCGGCAAGGAGCTCGCCGAGTACCACATCGGCGAGGCGCAGAAGCTGCCGCACAACCAGGGGCTCGTGGACCGGGACCTGGCGGTCTTCGTCGCGGACACCCCGCAGATGGCGGCGTACCGGAACGATCTCTTCTGGGCACAGGAGTACGCGAAGTACAACCGCGCGATCATGATGGCGCTCTTCCAGGAGGTCGTCCGGCGGGAGTTCCGCAAGGCGAAGGTGACCTTCGCTCCCGTCATCTCCTGCCACCACAACTACGTGGCGGAGGAGCGGTACGAGGGGATGGACCTGCTCGTCACCCGTAAGGGCGCGATCCGGGCCGGCTCCGGCGACTTCGGGATCATCCCGGGCTCGATGGGCACCGGTTCGTACATCGTGAAGGGTCTCGGCAACGAGGCGTCCTTCAATTCGGCCTCGCACGGCGCGGGCCGGAAGATGAGCCGGAGCGCGGCGAAGCGGCGCTTCTCGACGCGGGACCTGGAGGAGCAGACGCGGGGCGTGGAGTGCCGGAAGGACTCCGGTGTCGTGGACGAGATCCCGGGCGCGTACAAGCCGATCGAGAAGGTGATGGAGCAGCAGCGGGACCTGGTCGAGGTGGTCGCGAAGCTGAAGCAGGTCATCTGTGTGAAGGGCTGAGATACCTAGGAAGAGGGGCCGACGCCCATGGCGTCGGCCCCTCTTCGTGTGCTCGTCGGCCCCTCTTGCTGTGCTCAGCGTCTGCTCACAGCTCGCGGTGGACCTTGGTGTTGGAGGCCTGGGCGCGGGGGCGGACGACGAGGAGGTCGATGTTGACGTGTGGGGGGCGGGTGCAGGCCCAGGTGATGGTGTCGGCGACGTCGTCGGCGGTGAGGGGTTCGGCCACGCCCGCGTAGACCTTGGCGGCCTTCTCGGTGTCGCCGCGGAAGCGGGTGGTCGCGAATTCGTCCGTCTTCACCATGCCGGGGGCGATCTCGATGACGCGGACCGGGCTGCCGACGATTTCCAGGCGGAGGGTCTCGGCGAGGACGCGGGCGCCGTTCTTGGCGGCGACGTAGCCGGCTCCGCCTTCGTAGGTGGAGTGGCCGGCGGTGGAGGAGAGGACCACGACCGTGCCGTCGCCGCTGGCGGTGAGGGCGGGGAGCAGGGCCTGGGTGACGTTGAGCGTGCCGATGACGTTGACCTCGTACATCTGGCGCCAGTCGTCCGGGTCGCCGGTGGCGACGGGGTCCGCGCCGAGGGCGCCGCCGGCGTTGTTGACGAGGACGGCGATCGTGCGGAAGGCGGTGGCGAAGGTCTGGACGGCCTCGCGGTCGGTGACGTCGAGGGCGTACGCCGTGGCCTGGTGGCCGGCTTCGACGATTTCGGCGGCGAGCGCTTCGATGCGGTCCTTGCGGCGGGCGGTGAGGACCACGCGGTATCCGGCGGCGGCGAGTTGCCTGGCGGTCGCGGCGCCGATACCGCTGCTCGCTCCGGTGACGACGGCGATGGGGGTACCGGCGGCGGTCATGACGTGCTCCTCGCGCGTGTGGTCGATTGTGCGGTCAGGATATGCGGCGGTCAGCGGGCACGTGGGGCGTACATGATCACTGCCATGCCGGCGAGGCAGATGAGGGCGCCGAGGACGTCCCATCGGTCTGGGCGGTAGCCGTCGGCGATCATGCCCCAGACGAGGGATCCGGCGACGAACACGCCGCCGTAGGCGGCCAGGATGCGGCCGAAGTCGGCGTCGGGCTGGAGGGTCGCGACGAAGCCGTAGGCGCCGAGGGCGAGGACTCCGGCGCCGATCCAGATCCAGCCGCGGTGTTCGCGGACGCCTTGCCAGACGAGCCAGGCTCCGCCGATCTCGAAGAGGGCGGCGAGGGCGAAGAGGGCGGCGGAGCGGGCGATGAGCATGGGGTCAGGGTGCCATGGGACACGCTGATTGACGGCTAGTCAGAATATAAGGGGATCTGTCGGTATCTTCGGGGCATGAGTGCGATGCGCAAGGGCCTGCTCGGGGCGGCGTCGGCGGCCGTGGTGGTGCTGGGTGCGGGCGAGAGTGCCCGGGCCGTGGGGTTCGAGGCCGATCTGGCCCACCATGGTCATGTCTCCCTCTGGGAGGGGCGGCTCGGTGTGTGGCTGGTGAGTGAGAACCACGGGCCGTCGGACGTGTCCCAGGCGACCGTGCGGCTCGCCTTCTCCGAGCCGATGGCGGGTGGGCAGGAGCTGCCCCCGTCCTGTCTGTGGGGGAGCGACCGGGTGGTGGCCTGCCGGACGGGTGAGCTGCGGGCGGCCGGGGCGATCGAGGAGCTGGCCCTCGATCTGCGGACGGCGGGCTCGCCGGACGAGTTGACGGTCCACATCTCCACGGCCTGGACGGACGGGACCACCGACGGCAATCCGAGGAACGACCGGCATCGTGTCCTGGTCCTGGCCACCGGTGACCCGTACGTCTTCTGAGGGCACGGTCAGAAGGTGTAGCCGTCGGGGCGGACCAGGAGTGTCGAGCGGCGGTCGGGGTCGGTCCAGGTGGCCCGTACGACGCGGTCCGGCGTGGTGGGGGAGGCCGGCAGGTCCGGGGTCGCGCCCTCGGGGGCGATGTGGACGAACTCGCCCGCGCGAAGGAGCTCGTAGAGCCTGCCTTCCCGGAGCTCGAGGTCCGGGACGCGCCGGGTGCCCCGGCCGTAGGCGATGCCGAGCCCGCTGATCATGCCCATCACCTTGGCGGAGGCGGCGGGCACGGTGTTGAGGATGCGGGCGGCGAGGGCGCGGGCGGTGCGCAGGAGGGGGCCGTGCGCCATGGCGAGCCGGACGATGGCGCCGCTGCTGCGGAGCACGGCGGCGCCGACGGGGTGGCGTTCGGACTGGTAGCTGTCGAGGAGTGCCTCGGGGTCGGGGGCGTCGCCGCGCAGGACGGCGGCGAGTTTCCAGGAGAGGTTGGCGGCGTCCTGGAGCCCGGTGTTCATGCCCTGGCCGCCGGCGGGGGAGTGGACATGGGCGGCGTCGCCTGCGAGGAAGACCCGGCCGACGCGGTAGGAGGGAGCCTGGCGTTCGTCGCTGTGGAAGCGGGAGATCCAGCGGGCGTCGTGCATGCCGTAGTCGGTGCCGAGGGCGCGGCGGGCGATCTCGCGGACCTCGTCGAGCTCGACGGGCTCGCTGTCGGGGACCTGGCGGTTGCGGTTCCAGCCCATGACGCGGTACCAGCCGTCGCCGAAGGGGGCGATGAAGGCGAACGCGTCCTCGGCGCCGTTGACCGTGAGGAGTCCTTCGGGCTTCTCGGCGAGGCGAACGTCGGCGAGGACGATGGAGCGGATCACCGAGTCGCCGGGGAAGGGTAGGCCGAGGGCTGTCCGGACGGCGCTGCGCACGCCGTCGGTGCCGACGAGGTAGCGGGCGCGGATGGTGAGGGGGGTGCCGTCGGGGTCGGTGAGTTCGGCGGTGACCTGGTCGGCGTCCTGGCTCAGTCCGCGCAGTTCCGTTCCGTACCGGAAGTCCACACCGGTGGACTGCGCGCGTCGCTCGAGGAGTCGCTCGACCTCGTACTGGGGGGTGATGAGGAGGTACGCGAAGCGGGAGGGGAGCCGGGTCAGGTCGAGGCTGAGGCGGCGGAAGAGCCGCAGCTCGGTGATGGGGGTGCCGGTGGCGATCAGCTCGTCGGCGAGGCCGCGGGCGTCGAGCTGCTCCAGGGTGCGGGCGTGCACGCCGAACGCGCGGGTCATGTTGCTGATGCCGTGCGGCCGGCGCTCGACCACGGTGACCCGCAGCCCGGCGGCGGCGAGGTCGCCGGCGAGGAGCATTCCGGTGGGGCCCGCGCCTACGACGAGGACGTCCGTGTCCAGGTGGTTCATGGCTGCCTCCTGATCGGGTGGTGCCCACGGCCGGTGGCCAACATCTGTTGGTCAACGCTTGTTGGCAAATGTAGAAGCGTCCGCGCTGGCCTGTCAACACCTGTTGGCCTACAGTTGTTGGCATGAAGACCGCACGCCGCTCCGACGCCACCCGCGCCGCGATCCTCGAAGCCGCTCGCGAACGGTTCGCCTCCGACGGGTACGAGCGCGCCACCATCCGGGCCATCGCCCGCGACGCCGGCATCGATCCGTCGATGGTGATGCGCTACTACGGCAACAAGGAGGGGCTGTTCGCCGCCGCGTCCGAGATCGAACTGGAGATCCCCGAACTCGGCGCCCTGCCGTCCCGGCACATCGGCGCGGTCCTGGTCGCCCACTTCCTCGACCGCTGGGAGCGCGACGACGTACTGACCGGGCTGCTGAGGGTCGGCGTCACCAACACCGCGGGTGCAGCGCGGATGCAGGCGATCTTCGCCGCGCAACTCGGCCCCATCGCCCTCGGTGTCTGCCCCGACCCCGCCGAGGCGCCGCGCCGGGCCGCGCTCGTCGCCTCGCAGATCCTCGGCATGGCGCTCGCCCGCTATGTACTGCGGTTGCCGCCCGCCGTCACCATGTCCCGCGAGGAGGTCGTCGCCTGGCTGGGGCCGACCGTCCAGCGCTACCTCACGGCCCCGGAGCCGTAGAGCGCCAGGTCGCTGTTTCGTACAATTTCTGCATGCCGCAGAAGAAATCCGCACGGCGGGACGGCCTCATGGCCGAGCTGTACGGCGAGTCCCGCCGCTACATGGCCGCGTACGCGCTGTTCAACCAGGCCGTCGCGGACCATCTGCGGCTCCACCCGACCGATGTGCAGTGCCTGAACCTGCTCTCACTGGAGCCCGGCCCCGTGACCACCGGCCGGATCGCCGAGCTGACGGGGCTGACCACCGGCTCCGCGACGCGGCTCGTCGACCGGCTGGAGCGGGCCGGCTATGTCACGCGGGAGCGGGACGCCGAGGACAGGCGGCGCGTACTCGTGACCGCGGTGCCTGAGCGGATGGCGGAACTGGGCGCGTTCTGGCGCCGGCTCAACGGGGCCTGGGGCACGATGTTCGACGTCTACAGCGACGCCGAGGTCGCCCTGCTCATCGCCCATATGCGGCGGACCGTCGAGCTCAGCGCGGAACAGGTCGAGCGGCTGCGCACGGGGTAGATCGGCTGACCCCGCCGGTCACCGGCCGGGCCCGGATCGGCGCGCGGCAGCCGGGATCAGCGCGCGGCAGCCCCGCCGAACTCGCGCAGCGCGTCGGTGACGATCGCCTCCAGGCGGGCGTGGTGGGCGCCCCGCCAGTACACCCGCTCGCACTCCGTGCACCGCGCGAAGACGTCGTACGTCTTCTCCGTGCCGTGCTCCAGTCGCTCGCGCACCGAGTCCTTGTCGGCGTCGGTGAGCTGCCCGTTGCAGGCGGTGCAGCGGGTCCAGGGCGCCAGGACGGGTCCGAACCGCTCCAGCACGTCGCGGAGTTGGTCGTCGGGCCGGTCGCTGTACACATAGGCGCCGGCCCACAGCTCCCGGCGGCGCAGCAGCCCGCGGTCCCGGGAGAGCATCACGCGCCGCTCCTTCGCGGAGAGCGCGGCCAGCGCGGGATCGCCGATGTCCTCGCTCTCGTACGCCGCGTCGACCCCGAGCAGCCGCAACCGCCGGGCCAGCGTGCCCAGATGGACGTCGAGGAGGAACCGGAGCGGGGCTCCGGGGACCGGCTGGGGGCGCTCGACGCCCTCGACCTCGACCGTCTCCCCGGCCGCGGGGATGTGGGACACCTCCACCGGGCGCCCGTCCACGAGCAGCCGGCCGACCTCGGTCAGCGGAACACCCAGCGACTCCACGACATGGCCGAGCGTGGACGCGCCGTCGGTCGCCACGGGGGTACGCCCGGGGCGGCGCTCCGCCGAGACGAAGAGGCGCAGGTCGGGGGCGAAGCTGATCTGGATCTCCGGTCCGTTCACGGGGACAGGATGTCACCGCGGCCCGCCGGGCGGCCAGGGAATTCGGCCCCAGGGGCCCCGGACCGGGCCTGACGCCTACGGGCGGAAGGCGTCCGCGTGGTCGCCGGCCCATTCCGCGAAGGTGCGGGCCGGGTGGCCGGTGAGCTCCTCGACCGTCCGCGTCAGGGGCACCGGCCGGCCGTCGTGCGAGGCCCAGTAGGAGAGCAGGGCGTCGGCGAAGGTCTCCGGAAGGTAGTCGGCGACCGACTTCTTCCACTGCTCGGGGGTGACGGCGGCGGGGGTCGCGGCCTGGCCCGTCACCTCGGCGAGTATCGCCAGCTGCGCGGTGAAGTCGAGCGACTCGGGGCCGGTCAGCAGGTACGAGGAGCCGCGCAGCCGGGGCTCGGTCAGCACCGCGAACGCGGCCTCGGCGACGTCCTTCTCGTGGATCGGATCACCGTGCGACCCGGGGTACGGCAGCTCCACCGGGCGCGAGGCGGTGATCGCCCACGCCCACTGCAGGGCGTTCGTCGCGAAGGCGCCCGGCTGGAGATGGGTCGCCTCGAACGCGCCGTCGGCCGCGGCGGTCGCGAGGGCGCGCTCGACGGCCAGGTGGGAGGCGGCGATCGGGTTCTGGGCGGCGTCGGGGGCGAGGACGGAGCTGGAGGAGAGCAGGGCGACGTGCCGGACGCCGGCCGCCCGGGCCTGCGAGACGAACGCGTCGATGTGCGAGGCCTCGGCGTACAGGAAGACGGAGTCGACGCCGTCGAGGGCGGCTTCGAAGTGCGTGGGATCGGAGAGGTCGCAGCGGACGGTGTCGACGCCGTCGGGTGGTGAGAGGTCCGCGGGGTTCTTGGACGCGGCCCTGGTCTTGATGCCGGCGCCGTGGAGCAGTTCGAGGAGGGCGGAGCCCACGCGGCCGCGGCATCCGGTGACGAGAACGGTCATGACAGGGGTCCCTTCGACGAGGCTGTCCTCACGCAGTCGGTTGCGCAAGGAAGAATCTGTGTCACGCAGATAAATATCCGTGCGCGGCCTCCGCTCGTCAACCCTGATAAAACCCCGACACCCCGCAGGCGCGCCCCGGCCCCTGGGATACCGTCCCGATATGAAGATCATCGACCTCGAGCCCGGCGACCCGCGCCTGGAAGCCGACCTGCTCCCCGTCCTGCGCGAGCTGCGCCCGCACCTCACGCCGGAGCTCTTCCGCGACGTCTTCCGCAACGGCCACCCCCAGGGCCTGCGCTTCAGCGCCGCCTACGCCGAGGACGGCACCTGCGTGGGCGTCGCCGGCTGGCGGATCATCGACAACACCAGCGCGATCCGCAAGCTCTACGTCGACGACCTGGTCACCGCCGCCACCGCCCGCTCCACCGGCGTCGGCCACGCGCTCCTGGCCTACCTGGAGCAGCACGCCCGGGACACCGGCTGCCACGAGCTCAACCTGGACTCCGGCACCCACCGCACCGGAGCCCACCGCTTCTACCTGCGCGAGCGCCTCGACATCGTGGCCTTCCACTTCACCAAGTCACTGACCACCGACGGCGCGGACGGCCCGGCCGCCTCGGACGCCTAGCGGGATTCGGCCGCCTAGCGGGCTTCGGCGGGCCGGAGCGCCTCCAGGTCCAGGCGCCAGTCGTTGCAGCGCAGCGGATGGCCCGGCGGGTACTCGAACGCGCGCTCACCGAGCAGCTCGAAGCCGGCCTTGCGGCACACCGCGTTCGACGCCCCGTTGTCCGTCGACGGGAAGGCGTGCAGGAAGCGGTGCGTGCGCTCGGCCCGCGCCAGCTCCGCCACCGCGCGCGTGGCCGCCGTCGCGACACCCCGCCCCTGAAACCCCGGAAGCACCATCCAGCCCGTCTCGTACACCGGCTCCCCGTCCCAGGTCTGCTTCCAGAAGCCGATGCTGCCGACCACGACCTCCTCGGGGAGCAGCACGATCCGGAACATCAGCCCCGCGCTCGTACGGTCGGCGCTCAACCGCACATACCGCTCGTGCCGCTCGACGAGCGCCTTCTCGGTCTCGGGGCCGCCGAGGTGCTCCATGAGCTCGGGCGCGTTCATGGCGCGCAGCAGACCGAAGTCCTCCTCGGACCAGGGCTCAAGTCGTACCGGCGAGGCGTGGGTGTCCATGGCCGCACTGTAGGTCAGGGCTCGGACATCCGGCGGGCGTATGCGGTCGGCGGTACCCCGACCGTCGCCGTGAAGTCCCGTACGAGATGGGCCTGATCGCTGTAGCCGAGCTCGGCCGCGAGGCCGGCCCAGTCCAGTGCGCCCTGTGACTCGGCGGACTCGGCACGCTCCAGGGCCTCGTGGATGCGGTAGCGCAGGATGACCCATTTCGGGCCGACCCCGACGCAGTTCGAGAAGAGTCGCTGGAGCGACCGGCTCGACAGCCCCTCTGTGCGGGCCAGTTGGGAGACCCTGCGGATCGTACGGTCCGTACGGACCAGGTCCACCAGCGCCATCGCCTGGACGGCCTGCGGGTCGGGCTCGGGGCCGCGGGCCAGCAGGAAGGCGTCGAGGGCCGCCACGCGCGCGTGGTCGGGCTCCGGGGTGAGAACGGCGGCCACGGAGGCGTCCCCCGCGCCCGCGAACACCTCGTCGAGCGGGACGCGCCGGCCGGTCCACGCCGACACCGGCCGTCCGGGGGCGAACGGCCGGAAGCCGCCCGGCCGGAACTGCACCCCGCAGACCCGGCCGACGCCCATCAGCTTCTTCGTGAAGAGTTCCAGCCCGATCCCGGAGACCTCCCCGGAGGAGTCCTCCCCGTACCGCTGGAAGACGACGTTCACGGACGGATGCGGGACGACATGGCTGGCGTACGGCTCGGAGAGGTCCCAGTCGATGAACCAGTAGTGCTCCAGATACGGGCGCAGCTCCGGCGCCGGACCGTGACGGCGGAACCGGACGCGGGTGAGGAGCTCGGCGGCGTCGACGATGCCGCGGGTGTCGCGGCGCGGACCGGAAGCAGTCATGCCGCGCACCCTAGGCGGCGGCCGCGCTCACCGCAGGCGGCCCGCGGACCCCACGGAGAGGCGGGAGACGACCTGGCCGAAGGCGTGTTCCTCGGCCGGGGTGAGCGACACGGTCTCCTGGGGGTGCCAGACCCGCTCCAGCGGCGCGGCCGCCTGCGCGCGGCGGGCACGGGAGCGCAGTCCCAGCGCCACCCACACCGCGGCGGAGACGGCGAGCAGCCCGACGAGGGTGATCACACGGGGGTCCGAGAACTGGCCGGGCAAGGACGACATGGCTGACTCCAGGGAGCGAGGCCGGCACGGCGGGCGCGCCCTGGCGGACGGCGCGTGCGTACGGCGCTGACGATTCCTACTACTTCCTCCCGACCTGTTCAGTTAACACGATGATGGGGGACTTTCGGCAGGGGGTTCGGGACCGAAGTCCCGTCCCGCCCGGGCGGTGCGAGGCCCTCTTGTGTGGGCCGGGGAAGCGCTCCAAGGTGGCGGGAGAGGGAGCATTCCGGCCGGGGAGGGAGCAGCCGCATGTCGGACGCAGGGGCGTGGGGGTTCACCGACGACAGGGGCGTGGCGCTGACCGCCGTACACCGGCCCGAGCGGGTGGTGGCCTATGTACGGGCCGGGGCGGCGCTGCTCGACCTGGGGGTGACGCCGGTCGCGGTGTACGGCTCCGGACACGACGGCGAGGTGCTCGATCCGGTCAAGGCGGGTGGTCTTGCGGCGGCCGGAGTGCCCTACCTGGGGCCGGGGCGGACCCTGGACGAGGAGGCCGTGCGGAGCCTGCGCCCCGACCTGATCGTGGATGTCACCTACGACGGGAAGAGCGCGTACGCGCTGGACGAGGGCGTCCCCGGGCGGCTCGGGGTGAGCGCGGCGGTGCTTTCCGTGGGCAACGAGCTGAGCCTGTCGGCGATCATCGGGCGCTTCGGTGAGCTGGGCGCCTCTCTGACAGGGGCCGACGGCCCGGGCCCCGACGTCGTCGCCTCCGCCGAGGCGGTCCTGCGGTCCGTCGCCGCGCGCACGGACGTCGGCGTCCTCGCCCTCTCCGGCGCGGGCCCCGACCAGGTCCACCTGGCCCGGCCGCACGCCTGGCCCGAGCTGGCCCGGCTCCAGGAGCTCGGCGTCCGCCTGCTCGATCCCGGCCCCGGCGCCGGCGCGAACTGGCTCACCGCCGACTGGGAGCACGCGGCCCGGCTCGACCCGGGCCTGGTGCTCCACGACAGCCGCGCCAACGCCGTGGGCCCCGACGTCTTCCCGCCCGTGGGGCACGCGCGCGTGGCGCCGTGGAACCCGGAGACGCCGCCGAGCCCGGCGGCGTACGCCCGCTTCTTCGCGGACCTGGCCGCATCGCTTCAGGAGAAGTAGGCCGGGGTTTCGACGCTCCCGCCCAGGCGGGCCCGCAGGGAGCTCGCGAACTCCTCCGCGCGGGACAGTTGGGCGTGGAGTTCCGCGACCCGTTCGGTGGCGGCCCGCTCGTACCGGCGCACCCGTGCGACCAGGGCGGACCGCTCCTCGGGCAGCAGTTCGGCGTCCGTGCCGGGGCGGTCCGCGGCGAGGCGGTCCACCGCCGCGAGCAGGTCGCGGGTCTCGTCGATCGTGAAGCCGAGCGGCTTCATCCGGCCGATCACCATCAGCCGGTCCACATCGGCGTCGGTGTAGAGCGGGAAGCCGCCCGGGGACGAGGCGGACGGGACGACCAGGCCGGTGTCCTCGTACTGGCGGATGGCCCGCAGGGACAGTTCCGTCCGTGCGGCGACCTCGCCGATCTGCATGGGTTCGCCGGCCAGGCGCAGTCTGCTCACGATGTCCGTCCTTCCTCGTGCGGGCACCGACGGGCGCGGCTCCCGCTCAGTTCATTCTGTTTGTCCTAACTTCAGCACTTATGAGAGCTGGAAGTGTGGCGAAACGCCTGCTGGTGGGCCGGCCATTGGACAGCCGCTGCACGACCAGAGCGCGCTGCGGCTCAAGACCCGCTGTGACCCTACGGCCAGACCAGGCAGTACGGCTGGTGTCCCGCCTCGTGCAGGCGGACCGAGAAGTCCTGCCACTCGTGGAGCAGCTGGTAGACGTTGAAGGCGTCGCGCGGGCCGCCGCGGTCCGGGACCGTGGACCATATGAAGGCCGCCGCGCCGACCGATTCCTCGCCGATGCCGCGCAGCGGGTCGACCACGGTCATGGGCAGCTTCACCACGGCGTAGTCGGGATGGAGGACGACCAGTTCCAGCGGGGGCACCTTGTGCAGGGGCATGCCCTGGATGCCCGTGAGGACCATCGCGGCTATGGTCTCGGGCTTGATCTTGGTGAACATGCCGCCCATGCCGAGCTCGTCGCCGCCCAGCTCCTCCGGGCGCATCGAGATCGGGACGCGGGCCGCCGTGGCGCCGTCGGGTGCGCCGAAGTACTTGTACGTCACCCCCAACCGGCCACTCCCGCCCCCCGTCGTGGGTCCCGTGGGTCCCGTGGATGCCCCGGATCTCGTGGATTCCGAGGACTGCGTGGGCTCTTCCGTACGCCGTCGCCGGTGCCGCCCCCGCCGGGCAGGCTCCGGACCCAGATCGTCCGTCCCCTCGCCCAGTTCGCCACCGCGATGCATATCTCCACCCGACTGCTTTTTAGGCAACACGACCCCCGCCGCGCAACCCGATCATCGTGACAGTGACCTCCCCCACGCTCTCGCGGTGAAACACCTGTCCGCAAGAACGTCCGGCCCTCTGACACCATGGATTCCGTGAGCCATCCCTATGACGCCCCAGTTTCGCAGACGCGGAGGACCGACGCCCCGGCGTAATTCACAGGGTGCCCACGCCGTCTCTCCGTACTCGCAGACTTACTCGCAGGTCAGGACCACAGTGCCGTATTCATACGAAGCCCCAGTCTCACAGACGCTTTTCGACCGCGCGTCCCTCGTGACGCCCGGCGGCGTGAACTCACCGGTGCGCGCATTCCGGGCCGTGGGCGGTACGCCCCGGTTCATGGTGTCCGGTACCGGCCCGTACCTCACCGACGCGGACGGTCGCGAGTATGTCGACCTCGTCTGCTCGTGGGGACCGATGATCCTCGGCCATTCCCACCCCGAGGTCATCGCCGCGGTGCAGGCCGCCGTCGCGCGCGGCACCTCGTTCGGCACGCCCGGCGAGGGCGAGGTCGCCCTCGCCGAGGAGATCGTCGCCCGGATCGAGCCCGTCGAGCAGGTTCGGCTGGTTTCCTCCGGTACGGAAGCCACGATGTCGGCGATCCGGCTCGCCCGCGGCTTCACCGGCCGCGCCAAGGTCGTGAAGTTCGCCGGCTGCTACCACGGGCACGTGGACGCGCTGCTGGCCGCGGCCGGCTCCGGTGTGGCCACCTTCGGTCTGCCCGACACGCCCGGCGTGACCGGCGCGCAGGCCGGCGACACGATCGTGCTGCCGTACAACGACCTGGAGGCCGTGCACGAGGCCTTCCACCGGCACCCGGGCGAGATCGCCTGTGTGATCACCGAGGCCTCGCCGGGCAACATGGGCGTCGTCCCGCCGCTGCCCGGCTTCAACCAGGGCCTGAAGGACGCGTGCGAGAAGAACGGCGCGCTGTACATCTCCGACGAGGTCATGACCGGCTTCCGGACCTCCCGCGCCGGCTGGTACGGCGTCGACGGGGTGAAGCCCGACCTGATGACCTTCGGCAAGGTCATGGGCGGCGGCTTCCCGGCAGCGGCCTTCGGCGGCCGCGCCGACGTCATGGGGCACCTCGCCCCGGCGGGCCCGGTCTACCAGGCGGGCACCCTCTCCGGTAACCCGGTCGCCACCGCCGCCGGTCTCGCGCAGCTGCGTCTGCTGGACGCCGCCGCGTACGAGAAGGTCGACGCGGTGTCGAAGGAGATCCAGGAGCTCGTCACCGGCGCGCTCACCAAGGAGGGCGTCGCACACCGGCTGCAGACCGCCTCCAACATGTTCTCGGTCTTCTTCACCTCCACCGAGGTCCGCAACTACGACGACGCGAAGAAGCAGGAAGCCTTCCGCTTCAACGCCTTCTTCCACTCGATGCTGGCGGACGGGGTCTACCTGCCGCCGTCCGCCTTCGAGTCCTGGTTCGTGTCCACGGCCCACGACGAGCGCGCGATCGAGCGGATCGCCGCCGCGCTGCCCGCCGCCGCCCGCGCCGCCGCGGAGGCCACCGCATGACCGGGACGACCGGGACGACCGGGTCCAGCGGCAGCGACATCACCGTCGTCCATCTGGTGCGGCACGGCGAGGTGGAGAACCCCGACGGTGTCCTCTACGGCCGCCGCTCCGGCTACCACCTCTCCGAGCTCGGCCGGCAGATGGCCGACCGGGTCGCCGAGCACCTGGCCGAGCGGGACATCACGTACGTCGTGGCCTCGCCGCTGGAGCGGGCGCAGGAGACGGCCCAGCCGGTCGCCAAGGGCCACGGCCTGGACCTGGCCACGGACGAGCGGCTCATCGAGGCGGCCAACGTGTTCGAGGGCAAGACCTTCGGCGTCGGCGACGGCGCCCTGCGCAAGCCGGGCAACTGGAAGCACCTCACCAACCCGTTCAAGCCGTCCTGGGGCGAGCCGTACATCGAGCAGGTCGTCCGGATGATGGGCGCCCTGGACGCGGCGAAGGACGCGGCCCGTGGTCACGAGGCGGTCTGCGTCAGCCACCAGCTGCCGATCTGGATCGTGCGGAGCTTCGTCGAGAAGCGGAAGCTGTGGCACGACCCGCGGCGGCGCCAGTGCACGCTGGCCTCGCTGACCTCGTTCACGTACCAGGGCGACAAGATCGTCTCGGTCGGCTACAGCGAGCCGGCCCGTGACCTCGTCCCCGCGCATCTGCTCGCGGGCGCGAAGCCGGTCAAGGGGAAGGCGAAGGCCTTCGGCGCGTAACGCTCCGCGGGGAGACCGGCAGGAATCCCGCGGGCCGGCCGTGGCTGGTCGCGCAATCCACGGCGCCCCTACCGGGGCACGGTAGCCGTCAGGGTGTTCGACGTGCCCTCCCTCGGGTACACCCCTCAGGGCGATCGGATGACATGAAGTCATCTGGTCGCCCTGAAATTTTTGTGCTATTTCCCGGAACCTCCGTGTTCCTCCCGGCATCTCACTCATTGTCGGATTGGATGACCTTGCGGTCATACGTCAGCGCGAATGGGGATGTCATGCGCGGGATCAGTCGAAGGAGTCTGCTGGGAGCGGGCGTTGGAGCCGCGGCGGCCATCGGGATCGCCGGATGCAGTGCCAACAGCAAGGACAAGTCGGGCAATTCCGGACCGGGTAAGGGTGGCGACGCCTCGGGAGCCCCGAGCGGGCCCGCACCCACCGAGAAAGAGGCCCGGCTCATCGGTGACGGTTCCACCGCCGACACCGGAAAGCAGCCGAACCAGCCCGACGCCCCCGTGCCGCTCGAACCGGGTCAGACCCCGCCGCAGTTCGTGATCTTCTCCTGGGACGGCGCCGGCGAGGTCGGCAACGGCCTCTTCCCGCGCTTCCTCGAACTCGCCAAGAACCACGACGCCGCGATGACCTTCTTCCTCTCCGGGATCTACCTCCTGCCGGAGTCCAAGAAGAACCTCTACCGCCCGCCGAACAACCGCGTCGGAGCCTCCGACATCGGCTACCTCACCGACGACCACATCAAGGACACCCTCAAGAACGTCCGCCAGGCGTGGCTCGACGGACACGAGATCGGCACCCACTTCAACGGCCACTTCTGCGGCGGCTCGGGCTCCGTCGGCAACTGGACGCCCGCGCAGTGGCAGAGCGAGATCGACCAGGCGACGAAGTTCGTCACCGAGTGGAAGACGAACAGCGGCTGGACCGACCTCGACCCGCTGCCCTTCGACTACAACAAGGAACTCGTCGGCGGCCGCACCCCCTGCCTCCTCGGCCAGGACAACCTGCTGCCCACGGCGAAACGGCTCGGCTGGCGCTACGACGCCAGCTCCCCCGGCGGTCGCCAGATGTGGCCGGTCAAGCGCCAGGGGATCTGGGACCTCCCGCTGCAGGCCGTGCCCTTCCCCGGCCACTCCTTCGAGGTCCTGTCCATGGACTACAACATCCTCGCCAACCAGTCGAAGAACACGACCAAGGGCATGCCCTCGCGCTACCCGGGCTGGCGCAAGCAGGCCACCGAGGCCTATCTCGCCGGGTTCACCCGCGCCTACGAGTCCAACCGCGCGCCCTTCTACATCGGCAACCACTTCGAGCAGTGGAACGGCGGCATCTACATGGACGCCGTCGAGGAGGCCCTCAAGGGCATGGCGGGCAAGAAGGACGTCCGGCTCGTCTCGTTCCGGCAGTTCGTGGACTGGCTGGACGTCCAGGACCCCAAGATCCTCGCCAAGCTCCGTACGCTCGAGGTCGGACAGTCCCCGGCCGGCGGCTGGAGTACCTTCCTGCGGCCCGCTTGACCCCGACATGCCCTTTAAGCCCCCTTGACAAGGGGCTTTACGGGCACTCAGGGGGGTGCCCAAGATCCCCCAAACGCCCATGCGAAACTTTTCACATGAGCCTTAGCCGTGCCTCTCGACGCACCCTGCTCGCCGTCGGAACGCTGTCGGCCGCCCTCGCGCTGTCGGCCTGCACATCGGACAACAACGGCAAGTCCGGCGGCGGCGGTGGAACCAACTTCGTGACCAACACGGGGGGTGTCTCCACGGTCGCCAAGGGCGAGCGCAAGGCGACCAACACGATCGCGGGCGACACCCTCGAGGGCGAGCAGCTCGACATCGCCGACCTCAAGGGCAAGGTCGTCGTGCTGAACGTCTGGGGCTCCTGGTGCCCGCCGTGCCGCGCCGAGGCCCCGCACTTCACCAAGGTCGCGAACGAGCTCAAGGCCAAGGGCGTGGAGTTCGTCGGGATCAACACCCGCGACTTCAACAAGCAGCCCGCGCTCGCCTTCGAAGAGGACTACAAGGTCCCGTACCCGAGCCTCTACGACCCGGCCGGAAAGCTCATCGTCAACGGATTCCCCAAGGGCACGCTCAACCCGCAGGCGATCCCCTCCACCGTCGTCCTCGACAAGGACGGGAAGATCGCCGCCCGCTCCCTCATGGCCCTCGACGAGAAGAAGCTCCGCTCGATGATCGAGCCGCTTCTCGCGGAGAAGTGATCCGGTGAACGAGACGGTCTTCAGCGGGGCCCTGCTCCTTGCCCTGCCCATCGCCGTCCTCGGCGGTCTGGTCTCCTTCTTCTCGCCGTGCGTCCTGCCGCTCGTCCCCGGCTATCTGAGTTACGTGACCGGCGTCACCGGCACCGACCTGGCCGAGGCCAAGCGCGGCCGGATGGCGGGCGGCGCCGCGCTGTTCGTGCTCGGCTTCACCGTCGTCTTCGTCTCCGGAGGCGCCCTCTTCGGCGGCTTCGGCAGCGCCCTGCAGACGCACCGCGACATCATCTCCAAGGTGCTCGGCGCCCTGACCATCCTTCTCGGCGCCTTCTTCATGGGCGCGATGCCCTGGCTCACCCGCCGCGAGTTCCGCTTCCGCAAGCGCCCGGTGACGGGACTGCTCGGCGCCCCCATGCTCGGTGTGCTGTTCGGCCTCGGCTGGGTGCCCTGCATCGGCCCGACCCTCGCCGCCGTCCTCGCACTCGCCTCCAACGAGGCCAGCGCCGGCCGCGGCGCCCTGCTCACGGTCGCCTACTGCGTGGGCCTCGGCCTGCCCTTCATCCTCACCGCGATCGCCTTCCGCCGGGCGCTCGGCACCTTCGGCTGGGTGAAGCAGCACTACGTCTGGGTCATGCGCATCGGCGGCATCATGCTGATCGTCACCGGCCTGCTGCTCGTCACCGGAGCCTGGGATGGCATCGTGTCCGAGATGCAGTCCTGGGCCGCCGACTTCACTCCGGGGATCTGACCCATGAGCAACACCAGCCCGAACGAGACCGACGAGCGCGAAGACCTGAGCGCCGCGGGCTCCCAGCTCTCCACCGCACCCACGGAGGAGACCGCCGTCGGCGGCCCCACCCTCGGGGTCGTCGGCTGGATCCGCTGGTTCTGGCGCCAGCTGACCTCGATGCGGGTCGCGCTGATCCTGCTCTTCCTGCTCTCCCTCGGCGCGATCCCCGGCTCACTCATCCCGCAGACCAGCGCGGACGAGCTGAAGGTGCAGACCTTCAAGGAAGCCCACGAGACGCTCACGCCGATCTACGAGAAACTCCAGCTCTTCGACGTCTACAGCTCGGTGTGGTTCTCCGCGATCTACATCCTGCTCTTCGTCTCCCTCATCGGCTGCATCGTGCCGCGCAGCTGGCAGTTCGTCGGCCAGCTCCGCGGCCTGCCGCCCGGCGCCCCCGGCCGCCTCACCCGGCTGCCCGCGTACACGACCTGGCGCACGGAGGCCGAGCCCGAGCAGGTCCGCGAGGCCGCGCTCGCGCTGCTCAAGGGCCGCCGCTTCCGCGCGCACACCGTCAAGGACGCCGTCGCCGCCGAGAAGGGCTATCTGCGCGAGGCCGGGAACCTGCTCTTCCACATCGCGCTGATCGTGATGCTGGTCGCCTTCGCGTGGGGGCAGCTGTTCAAGTCCGAGGGCGGCAAGCTGATCGTCGAGGGCGACGGCTTCTCCAACACCCTCACCCAGTACGACGACTTCAGGTCCGGCTCCCTCTACAGCACCGATGACCTCGCCCCGTTCAGCTTCCAGCTGGACAGCTTCACCGGTACGTACGAGAAGAGCGGCCCGCAGCGCGGCACCCCGCGCACCTTCGAGGCCGCCGTCACGTACTCCGAGCCCGGCGGCAAGGACAAGAAGGCGGTCATCCGCGTCAACGAGCCGCTGCAGGTCGGCGGCTCCAAGGTGTACCTGATCTCCCACGGGTACGCGCCCGTGGTCACCGTCAAGGACGGCCGGGGCAAGGTCGTCTTCCACGGAGCCGTCCCGCTGCTGCCGTTCGACAACAACATCACCTCTACCGGCGCGATCAAGGTGATGGACGGCTACCGCGACAAGAACGGCAAGAAGGAGCAGCTGGGCTTCCAGGCCTTCTTCGTGCCGACCTTCGCCGGCGCCGGCAAGGGCGACATGTTCTCGCAGTTCCCGGCGCTCGACTTCCCCGTCATGGCGCTCACCGGCTTCCACGGCGATCTGCGCGTGGACTCCGGACTGCCGCAGAACGTGTACCAGCTGGACAAGTCCAAGATGACCCAGTTCGAGGTCGAGGGCGGCACCGGCAAGGCCAACCGGCTGCTGCCCGGCGAGACGATGACGCTGCCCGACGGTGCCGGCTCGATCACCTTCGAGAAGGACATCAAGGAGTGGGCGAGCTTCCAGGTCTCGCAGCAGCCCGGCAACGGTCTCGCCCTCGCGGGCGCGATCGCCGCGATCGCGGGCCTGAGCGGCTCCCTGTTCATCCAGCGGCGCCGGGTCTGGGTCCGGGCCGTTCGGGGGAAGGACGGCGTCACCGTCGTCGAGATGGCGGGTCTTGGCCGGAGCGAGTCCGCCAAGCTCCCGGAGGAGCTGGCCGATCTCGCGGTCACGCTCAACGCACAGGCGCCGACCGCGCCCGAACCTGCCACAGCAGAAGCCGAAAGGGCTGAGAAGTGAATCTCGCCGCCGTGAGTCTCGCCGCCGAGACCAACGAGAGCCTGGCGCAGATGAGCAACACGCTCATCTACTCCTCGATGGCCGTCTACACCCTGGCCTTCCTGGCGCACATCGCCGAGTGGGTGTTCGGCAGCCGCAGCAAGGTCGGCCGGACGGCCGCCGCGCTGACCGTCGACACCCCGGCTCCGGCGGTGTCCGTCCAGGTCAGGCAGGCCGGCGGCACCGCCGTCCTGGACAAGCCCAAGGTCGTCACCCGCTCCGGCGCCGGCGTCCGTGACGTGCCCGACGGTCCCGGCGCGGCCGGCGGCACGGTCAAGGGCGATCTGTACGGCCGTATCGCCGTCTCGCTCACCACGCTCGCGTTCCTGGTCGAGGCGGGCGGTGTGATCGCCCGCGCGATCGCCGTGCAGCGCGCCCCCTGGGGCAACATGTACGAGTTCTCCACCACCTTCTCCACCGTGGCGGTCGGCGTGTACCTCGCCTTCCTGCTCGCGAAGAAGAACGTGCGCTGGATCGGTCTGCCGCTGGTGACGACCGTCCTGCTGGACCTGGGCGTCGCCACGACCGTGCTGTACACCGAGAGCGACCAGCTCGTTCCCGCGCTGGACTCCTACTGGATGTGGATCCACGTCTCCACGGCGATCTTCTGCGGCTCGGTGCTCTACCTCGGGGCCGTCGGCACCCTGCTCTACCTCTTCCGCGACTCCTACGAGAACAAGCTCGCGAACGGTGGGAAGCCCGGCGCCTTCGCCCGCTCGGTCCTCGAGCGGCTGCCGTCGGCGGCGACGCTGGACAAGTTCGCGTACCGGGTCAACGCGGCGACGTTCCCGCTGTGGACGTTCACGATCATCGCGGGCGCGATCTGGGCCGGCGACGCGTGGGGCCGCTACTGGGGCTGGGACGCCAAGGAGGTCTGGGCGTTCATCACCTGGGTCGGTTACGCGGCGTATCTGCACGCCCGCGCGACGGCCGGCTGGAAGGGCCGCAAGGCCGCGTACATCGCCCTCATCGCCTTCGGCTGCTTCCTCTTCAACTACTACGGCGTCAACATCTTCGTGACCAGCAAGCACTCGTACGCGGGCGTCTGAGCTGGCACGGCTCGTGCCCCGGCGGGACGCTGGAGGTATGAGCGAGATACCTCGGGGCAGGTCCGAGACCCACGACGGCAATCTGCATCACCTGCGGTACGTGATCGATCTGCCGCACCCGATGATCCGGGTGTGGGCGGCCGTCGCGACGCCGGAGGGCCTGCCGCAGTGGCTCTGCGAGGCGGATCCGCTGGAGCCGAGGCTCGGCGGAGCGGTGACGCTGCGCTGGCTGAACGGAGACACGGTGGTCTCGGGGCAGGTGACGGCCTGGGACCCGGAGTTCGTGGCCGAGTACACGGTCGGCCCGCCGCACGGCCGGATCAGGTTCCATCTGGAACCGTCCGGAGGCGGCGGGTCGACCGTGCTGCGTTTCACGAACGAGTTCCGTGGGACGCCGGAGGAGAAGCTGGACTTCCTCGCGGGGTGGCACGACCACTTCGAGCGCCTGGACGAGGCGCTGGAGGGGCGGCCCACGGACTGGCGGACCTGGACCCCGGATCGCCGGCAGCATCTGCGGGACCTGTACGCGAGGGACGAGGCGCGCTGGCCGAAGTGGGAGCCGTAGGGGCTGTCCGGCGGGTCAGGGCCGGACAGGCCCTAGGGGCTAGCCCCTCCTCGGTGGCAGGCAGTCCTGCGTCGGGGGCCTGCCCTCCGGCCAGGCGATCTGGACGAACCTCTGCGAGCCGTCCTGGGCCAGTTCCACGATCGGGACCGCCTTGTTGAAGGGGTTGCCGAAGTTGTCCAGGCAGATCCAGCCGCTCGCGCCGTCGACCCGCAGCGAGCCCTTCACCTGCGGCCACTGCGTGACCACGTCCGCCAGTTCCGGGTACTGGGCGCCCTGCGGGGTCGCCTGGCGGATCGCGTGGACCGCCGTCGCCATCGCGTCGTACGCCACGATCGCCTGGCCGTCCGCCAGCGCGACCGGCTTCTTCGACGCCCGGGCGATGTCCGCCAGGAACGTGTCGTACGCGGCCGTCGAACCGCCCGTCGCCGGTACAGGCCGGCCCGGCGCGGGCTTCCAGGCGTCCGGGTGGGCCAGCGAGGCGTAGCGGACGGTCAGCTTCGCCTTCAGAGCGGCCCGGTTGAGCTTGCTGTCCGCTCCCAGGTACGAGCCCTCGTCACCGGTCAGGATGGTGAACGCCCGCTCGGCGCAGCCGCGTGCGCCCAGCGCGTTGATGAACTGCCGCAACTGGGTGTGCCGGCCGGCGAAGAACACCGTCTCCGCCCTCGTGTCGCAGATCAGATGGGTGATCTGGCGGAATGTGTTCGCCGTCGTGCCCTCCTCCGTCGGGTCGGCGGGCGAGGTGAACAGCTGCGGCTCGTACGGGGCGCCTTTGAGCGAGGCCGCGAACGCCGACTTCAGCGTGTCCGTGTAGTGGTCGCCGGTCCGGGTGTCCTGGACCAGCAGCGCCTTCGACGCCTCGACCTTCCCGAAGTGGGCCAGTGCCTTGGCCTCGTCGCCGTTGGTGGGGGAGACGCGGGCGAGGCCGGGATAGCGGTTGTTGCCCGCGCCGGGGCCGTTGGCGATGTCGTCGGCGGTGATGGTGGTGCCGACGACGGCGACGCCGGCACCGGTCAGGGCCGCCACCGCCTGCCGTATCTCGGTCGAGGAGGTGGCCACCCCGGAGACCGCCCGCAGCCGGTCGTCCCCGCCCGTCATCGTCTTCAGCCGGTCCACCGTCGCACGCCACTGCGCGTTGCCCTTGCCGGTGTTGGCGAGGACGAGCCGGATCTTCGGGGTCTCGCTGTTGGAGTCGTGGTTGGCGCGGTACTGCCGGGCGAACGCGCCCTGCACCTCGTGCAGGACCTTCACCTGCATCCCGGCGTCCGGCGAGGTCAGCGGCAGCAGCAGGGCGACCGTCGCGTACTCGCCCGGCTTCAGGGCGCGGTTCTCCTCGCGGATCAGCCCGGCCACCTCGGTCAGGGACGAGACGCCGAAGTCGTAGCCGTCGCCGTTGACGCCGATGCACTCCGTACTGCCCGGGGGCCGCTCCACCCCCGCGGCGCAGGAACGGTCCTCCGGGGTCGTGGCGCGGTCCACCGCGAGGCCGACCGCGGAGAGGAGGACGGTCAGCGTCACCACCGCCGTGAGGATCTTCTGACGGGGGGTGTGCCACAGGCGGAAGCGCAGCCGGTCGAACATGGTCCTCAGACTCCGTCCTCGCGCGCCGGCGGCAGCGAGAGCTCCCGCCAGGCGCGGATGTCCGTCGGCCAATGGGTGGCCGCGTCCCACAGCGGTCTGTTGCCCGTCAGATGGCGGCCGGACAGCTGGCGCAGCTCGAACGCCAGCTTCTCGGTCACCTCGCCGTCGGGCAGGGCGAGCGGGTCGGTCAGCAGCCAGACCGCGTGCAGCAACCTCCGTAGACGCAGGTGGAGTTCGGTGGTGTCGGCGTCGAGACCGGCGGGCATCAGGTCGGGCGGCCGCTGCCCGAGCGCGACGGCCCGGCGGGGGTCGGGGCCCGTCCGGTCCCGGGTGCGCGGGTAGGGGGCGGAGGCGATGAACCGCAGCCGGCCGAGCCAGTCCTCGATGTCCGGGCGGGGGAACGTGACCCGCAGATGAGTCACGGCCTGCTGGGTCCGGCCGAGGGCGAGTTCGTGGTGCAGCCGGTAGGGGAGCCCGCCCTCCTGGTCGTAGTGCCGGTGCAGGGTCTCGTGGACGGCCCGCCAGGTCGCGTACTCCTCGCCGTCCTCGAACCGCAGCCGGTGCAGCAGCAGGGCGCGCAGCAGCGGATCGGCGACGAAGTGCTCCGGGCTCTCGGGCCAGCCCTCGGCACGCAACCGGTCGCGGACCTCCAGCGCCATGTCCCCGTCCGGGGACTCTCCGGGCAGCCGCGTGTGGGCGAGGAGCCGGGCGGAGGTCTCGTCGTGGGCCGCGGCGAGGACCGCGAGCCGGCCGTGGTGCTCCCCGGGCAGCAGCTCGCCGAGCAGTGTCGGCGCGACCGGCACCGGCGGGGCGTCCTCGCGCAGCTCCACCGTCAGGTCGAGCAGCGCGCCCGGGGTGAGGCCGGGGCGGAGCTCCGCGGGGGCCTCGCCCGCGGTGCGGCCGAGCAGGGTCACCCCAAGCGGGCGCCCGCCGCTGAGCCGGTGGACGCCGCGGGCCAGGTCGGCAGGGGTCCGGCCGACCGGGTCGTGGCGGTCGAAGGCCGACTGGGCGTGCGTGGGGGAGAGCGGGGTGAGTTCGACGGCGAGGATGCCGGAGGTGACGTCCGTGCCGCGCGGGCAGGGGGCCAGGCGGGCGGTCTCGGGCAGCCGCAGCCGGGTCGCGCGGCGCATGCCCTCGAGGTCGCGGACCCGGGAGGAGGCGAAGACCACGATCCGGTCGCGGCGCCCGGCGGCACGGTCCCGCAGGATCGGTTCGATCAGCCGACGGCCCAGCGGTTCATGGGCGTTGTCGAGGAGGAGGACGGGCCGGCCGCTGCGGGCGCCGGCCCGCAGCAGACCGGTGAAGGCCCGGTACAGGTCCTCGACGAGCGCGCCGACCAGGAAGCTCTCGGCCTCCTGACGGCGCCGACCGCCCTGCTCGAAGTCGTTGGCGAGGTACTGGAGGCCGATCTTGCCCCGGCCGCCGGCGTTCCGGTAGTTCCCGTACCAGTTCTCCGATCTGCGCTGGCTGCGGCCGAACACCTCCTCCAGGACGGTCTCCACGGTCGCCTCGGCGAGCAGCCCGGCCATCGGCGCGGTGGCCTCGGCGAAGTTGGCGGCCAGCTTGCTGAGGACCTTGGTGACCCAGGTGGCGCCGGCCCCCTTCGCCGCGTCGACGGTCGCGAGGACCGGCCCGAGCCGCTGCAGATCGCGCCGGGCCCGTTCCTCGTCCTCCCGCGACCAGCTGGTGGAGGCGACGGCGACCAGACCGAGCGACAGCCGCGGGAACTCGACCGCCGCGCTGGCGAAGCCGCGCGGGGCGAGCTGTCCGGCGAGCTCGGCGAGCGCCCCGGTGAGCGGGGTCCAGCCGGGCCCGTGATCGGCGGGCGGCTCGATGTGCGCGCAGTCCAGGAGAGCGAGCGGAGTGGCCCCCTTGTAGGCGTTGCGCAACTGCTTGAGCAGGGCCGTCTTGCCCATGCCCCGCCCGCCGGTGAAGACGGTGACCGGCGGGTCGTCGCCGTGCTCGTACGCGGTGCGGGCGAAGCGGTACGGGGTCAGCCCGGTGAGCCGGGCGGCGAGTCCGGAATCCTGGAAGACCGCCTCGCGGCCGTACAGCTCTCTGTCCACGCGCCGTCACCCCCGTCACAGTCAACTCCAGGATATCGACGGCATGTTGGGAAAGCGGCAGGCTTTTCGACTCTGTTGTGCGGGTGTTGTCACCCTGTGGCGATTGCGTCGAGTTGGGCGCGCAGATAGGTGTGGGACTCGATGCCGTGGATCGTCGTCCCGGGATCGCACTCGTAGAAGTACACCAGCGACATCAGCTCCTCGGCGGGCGCGTCGGCCGGCGGCGGCAGCACCCGGTGGCGCCCGGACCGCCACCGCCCACCCGTCCAACCCGCCATCAGATCACCGATGTTGACGGTGAACGCCGCGGGGTCGTACGGAGCGTCCTGCCAGCCCCCGGAGTCGGTGAAGACCTGCAGCCCGCCCTTCCCCGCCTCCCGGTCGAGGACGGTGACGGTGCCGAAGTCCGTGTGCGGACCGATGCGGAACTGGCCCGGCTCCGGCTCCCCGGTCCGCTCCCGCCCCGGATACCAGTTGATGTTGAAGCCGAACGTGGGGTGCCCGGTGTGCCGGGTGAAGAAGTCCCGCTCCTCGCCGAGCGCCTCACCGAGCAGATCCAGGACCCGGTCCGACAGGGCCTGCATCTGCGCCAGATACGTCTCCACCAGCGGCTTCAGCTCCGGCACCTCGGCGGGCCAGGTGTTCGGCAGAAACCACTCGGCGTCCACGGCCGCGTCCCCGGTCGGCTCCTCCGCCGCGAAGGAGAGCGACTCCTTCAGGTCGGGCGGGGTCACCGTGCCCTCCGCGTACCCGTTCGCCTCCGCGCCGGGCCCGAGCCAGCCGCGCCCGCCGACGCGCACCGCGTACGGCTCCTTGACGGCGGGCGGGAGGTGGAAGAAGGCGCGGGCCGTCTCGCGGATGGCCGCGCGCAGGCCGGGGTCGATCCCGTGCCCGGTGACCAGCAGGAAGCCGGCCTCCCGCAGGGCACGGTCGACGGCGGGCAGCTGCCCGGCCGGATCGCGGGTCAGATCGATCGTCGGAAGACTCGCCTCACTCATCTCCGATGTCCTCGTTCCACAGAGCCGGATGATTGTCGATGAACTCCCGCATCAGGGCGGTGCATACGGGATCGTCGAGTACCAGGACCTCGACCCCGTGCTCGGCGAGCCAGTCGTGGCCGCCGTGGAAGGTCTCCGCCTCCCCGACGACCAGCCGCGAGATCCCGAACTGCCGCACAAGTCCGGAGCAGTACCAGCAGGGGGAGAGGGTCGTCACCATCGTCGTCCCCCGGTACGAACGCTGCCGGCCGGCCGCCCGGAAGGCGGCGGTCTCCGCGTGCGTCGACGGGTCCCCGTCCTGCACGCGCCGGTTGTGCCCGCGCCCGAGCAGCGACCCGTCGGCCCCGTACAGCGCGGCCCCGATCGGAATCCCGCCCTCGGCGAGCCCGGCCCGGGCCTCGGCGAGCGCGGTGGCGAGCCACTGACGTGCCTGGTCCTGGTCCATGCCGGGACTCTTCCCCGAACCGGGCCCGACACGTCATCGGCTCCGCCGATGGGGGCCATCGGCAGGACGCCCCACTGGCTCGTGGACCGGCCCCGGGCCCTCTCCGTAGCGTCGCAGACATGAGAAACGAGCGCGGAACGCAGACCAGGGGAACCGTCGAACTGACCCTCGCCATGGTGCTCTCCGGCACCCTCGGCATCTTCGTCGTGGAGTCCGGGGCATCGCCCTTCAACGTGGTGTTCTTCCGGTGCCTCTTCGGGGCCGCCGCCCTCGGTGCGTACAGCCTGGCCCGCGGCTACTTCACCGGGCACGGCCTCACGCCGAAGAAGCTCGGACTCGCCGCGCTCGGCGGGGTGTTCATCGTCTTCAACTGGGTCTTCCTCTTCGAGGCGTACGAGGCCACCTCGATCTCCTTCGCCACCGTCGTCTACCACACGCAGCCGTTCTTCCTGGTGGTCCTCGGCGCGGTGCTGTTCCGCGAGCGGATCACGGCCGCGAAGTTCGGCTGGCTCGGCGTCGCCTTCCTCGGGCTGGTCCTCGTCTCCGGCATCCGGCCGGGGGACACCGCCTCCCTCAAGGGCCTCGGACTCGCGCTCGCCGCCGCCGTCCTCTACGCGCTGTCGACCATCGTCACCAAGCGGATCACCGGCGTACGGCCCCATCTGATCGCCCTCGTACAGGTCCTGGTCGGCCTCCCGCTGCTGCTGCCCTTCGCCGACTTCGGCGCGGCCTCCCGGCTCGGCGCCGGGTGGGGCTGGCTCGCCGGCCTCGGGCTGATCCACACCGGGCTGATGTACGTGCTGATGTACGCGGCCTACCAGAAGCTGCCCACCGCGAAGATCGCCGTGCTCGCCTTCACCTACCCGGCCGTCGCGATGGTCGCCGACTGGGCGGTGTACGGGCACCACATCGGCCTCGTCCAGGCGCTCGGCGTCCCGCTGATCGTCCTGGCCAGCCTGAAGGTCACCCTGTCGGGCTCTGCTCCCGCACGAGCCGTCGCGTCTGCTCCACGAACAGCCGCACATGCGCCGGAAGCCGCTTCCCCCGCCGCCACGCGATCTGCGTGAAGAGCGTGAACGGCGGACGCCAGTCCAGCTCCGCCAGTGCCCCGGACGCCAGCTCCTCGGAGACGGTGATCCGGGGCACCAGGGCGATGCCCAGGCCGCCGGCCACGCCCCGCTTGGTCGCCTCGATGGTGCCGAACTCCATGAACGGCGGGGACCACCGGCTCAGCGACTCCTCGAACAGGTCGCGGTACGGACAGCCGGGTTCCGTCCCCACGAGCTGCGCCGCCGCCAGGTCCGCCGCCGTCAGCTCCGTACGGCCTGCCAGCGGATGCCGCGGCGAGGCCACCAGGACCAGCGGCTCCTCGGCGAGGACCTCGCTCTCCAGGCCCTCGTGCTCGGTGTCGGGCTCCATCAGGAAGCCGACGTCGTACGTCCCCTGGCGCAGCGCCTGCCGGGTCTCGTCGCCGAGCGTGGGGCGCAGCGACAGCTGGACCTTCGGGTAGCGGTGGTGGAACAGCTCGAGAAGCGGCGGCAGCCGGTAGGAGGTCAGCGACTCCATCGTGCCCACCGCGATCGTCCCGGCCGGCTCCTCGGACTCCACGACCGCGGCCCGCGCCTCCTCCGACAGCTCGATGATCCGGCGGGCGTACGGCAGGAGCCGCTCACCGGCCTCGGTGAGCCGGATACGGCTGCCGAGGCGCTCGAACAGCTCGACGCCGAGCGAGGACTCCAGGGCGCGGATCTGGCTGGTCACGCTGGACTGGGCGTACCGCAGTTCGGCGGCGGCGCGGGTGAAGGAGAGGACGGTGGCGACCTTCTCGAAGGTGACCAGGAGCCGCAGCTCCATCAGCTGTCGCTGTCCTTGGCGTCGTCGCCCTGCTCGCGCTTCCTCAGCTCCTCCTCGCGGCGGCGCAGGTCCGCCTCCCAGTCCTTGAGGACGGCCTCGTCCTTCTTGTTCTCGTCCTTGAGGGACTTCAGGAAGTCGGGGTTGTCATCGGGGGCGACCCACTCGTGGCGGTGGTTGCGGTGCCACTCGGAGGGCGTACGGCCGCCGACGGGGGGCTTGCGCATCTTGCCGGCGGCGAACCAGACGATCGGGCCGACGATCCAGAACAGCAGGATGATGATGACCCAGACGACCTTGGGCAGGTGCTTGGCCTCGTCCTCGGGGGTGTTGAGGCAGTCGATGAACGCGTAGATCGTCAGCGCCAGCGGCAGGATGTACATCAGCGCCCTGAGCATGTGGGACAGCCCCCTGGAAGCAATGGCAGGGCTCGTTTCGGCGGCCCCGGTGACAGGTCAAGCCTAGCCGGTGACCGATACTTGCCCCTATGGCTTACGACGATCTCCGCTCGCTGCTCAGGGCACTGGAGCGCGAAGGCGACCTCAAGCGCATCAAGGCCGAAGTCGATCCCTACCTGGAGGTCGGGGAGATCGTCGACCGGGTGAACAAGGCGGGAGGCCCGGCGCTCCTCTTCGAGAACGTCAAGGGCTCCGCCATGCCGCTCGCGATGAACGTCTTCGGGACGGACCGCCGGCTGCTCAAGGCGCTGGGCCTGAAGTCGTACGAGGAGATCAGCGAGAAGATCGGCGGGCTGCTCAAGCCGGAGCTGCCGCACGGCTTCGTCGGGGTCCGCGAGGCGTTCGGCAAGCTGGGATCGATGGTCCATGTGCCGCCGAAGAAGGTGAAGGAGGCCCCGGTGCAGGAGGTCGTCCTCACCGGGGACGACGTCGACCTCGACCTGCTCCCCGCGCTGTTCACCTGGCCCAAGGACGGCGGGTCCTTCTTCAACCTGGGTCTGACGCACACCAAGCACCCGGAGACGGGCGTCCGCAACCTCGGGCTCTACCGGCTGCAGCGTCACGACAAGCGCACCATCGGCATGCACTGGCAGATCCACAAGGACAGTCGCAACCACTACGCGGTGGCCGCGGAGCGCGGTGAGCGGCTGCCGGTCGCGATCGCGTTCGGCTGTCCGCCGGCGGTGACGTACGCGTCGACGGCGCCGCTGCCCGGCGACATCGACGAGTACCTGTTCGCCGGCTTCGTGCAGGGCAAGCGGATCGAGATGGTCGACTGCAAGACCGTCCCGCTGCAGGTCCCGGCGAACGCCGAGGTCGTCGTCGAGGGCTGGCTGGAGCCGGGCGAGATGCTCCCGGAGGGCCCGTTCGGCGACCACACCGGCTTCTACACGCCGCAGGAGCCGTTCCCGGCGCTGAAGATCGACTGCATCACCATGCGGAAGCGTCCGCTGCTCCAGTCGATCGTGGTCGGCCGGCCGCCGACGGAGGACGGGCCGCTGGGGCGCGCCACCGAGCGCTTCTTCCTCCCCCTGCTCAAGATCATCGTGCCGGACATCGTGGACTACCACCTGCCCGAGTCGGGCGGCTTCCACAACTGCGCGATCGTCTCGATCGACAAGAAGTACCCGAAGCACGCGCAGAAGGTCATGCACGCCATCTGGGGCGCGCACATGATGTCGCTGACCAAGCTGATCATCGTGGTCGACAAGGACTGCGACGTGCACGATCTGCACGAAGTGTCCTGGCGGGCCCTCGGCAACACGGACTACGCCCGCGACCTCACCGTCGTCGAGGGCCCGGTGGACCACCTGGACCACGCCTCGTACCAGCAGTTCTGGGGCGGCAAGGCGGGCATCGACGCCACGAAGAAGCTCCCCGAGGAGGGCTACACCCGGGACGGCGGCTGGCCGGACATGGTGGAGTCGGACCCGGCGACGGCGGCCCTGGTGGACCGCCGTTGGAAGGAGTACGGCCTGTGACCACCGCCGCCGTACCCGGCGCGCAGCCGGGCCGTACGAAGGCGTTCCTGCGGCTGGTGATGATCGAGCATTCGGTCTTCGCGCTGCCGTTCGCGTACATCGCCTCGCTGACCGCGATGTTCCAGCTGGACCGGAACATCCACTGGGCCAAGCTGCTCCTCGTCACCATCTGCATGGTGGGCCTGCGGACCTTCGCGATGGCCTGCAACCGGATCATCGACCGCGAGATCGACGCCCGTAACCCGCGCACCGCGGGCCGCGAGCTGGTGACCGGCGCCGTGTCGGTGCGGTCGGCGTGGACGGGCGCGGGGATCGCGGTCGTCGTCTTCCTCGGGGCCGCGGCCCTGCTGAACCCGCTGTGCCTGGCGCTCGCGCCGCTCGCCGTGGTCCCGATGGTGGTCTACCCGTACGGCAAGCGGTTCACGAACTTCCCGCACGCGATCCTGGGCCTCGCCCAGGCCATAGGGCCCGTGGGGGCCTGGCTCGCGGTGACCGGGGCGTGGTCCTGGGACGCGGTGATCCTCGGGCTCGCGGTCGGCGTCTGGATCGGCGGCTTCGACCTGATCTTCGCCTGCCAGGACGTCCAGGCGGACCGCGCCCACGGCGTGATGTCGGTCCCGGCTCGCTTCGGCGTCCCCGCGGCGCTGTGGGGCGCGCGGGGCTCGGCGGTCGTGACGACGGGTCTGCTGGTCTGGTACGCGCTGGCGACCGACGTGGGGCTGTTCTTCTGGATCGGCCTGGTGATCGTGGTGGCGGCGTTCTGCTACGAGCACACGATCGTGAAGCCGCACGACCTGTCCCGGCTGAACCGGGCGTTCTTCACCACGAACGGCTTCATCGGCATCTCCCTGTTCCTCTGCGCGCTGCTCGACCTGCTGGTGCGCGGCCTGACGGTGTGACGGCCGGCCGCGCGGTGCTCATGGGGTGAGGGCGGCGCGGCGCCGGGCCGGCCGGAAGAGGAACGCCGCGCCCACGCCGGCCACCAGGCCGACGAGGTGGCCCTGCCAGCTGACCGTGGTGTTGGCGGGGGAGATGCCGACCAGGATGGAGCCGCCCCAGAGGGCGGCGATGATCAGGCCCACGGCGATGCCGAGGGCCTTGCGCTCCACGAAGCCGCGGACCACGAGGTAGCCGAAGAGGCCGAAGACCAGCCCGGACGCGCCCGCGGTGATCGAGTTCGACGGCGAGATCAGCCAGACGCCGATGCCGTCGGCGACGATGATCAGCGCGCAGACGGCGAGGAAGCGGCGGATGCCGCCGAGGGCCGCGACGAAGCCGAAGATCAGCAGCGGGACGCTGTTGGAGGCGACGTGTCCGAAACCGAAGTGCAGGAACGGCGCCGCGAGGATTCCGCCGAGGCTGTCCGCGTCGCGGGCGACGATGCCGTACGCGTCGAGCGCGTGGCCGGTGGCGAGGTCGACGACTTCGAGGACCCAGAGCAGGGCCACCCAGCCCGCCATGAGCTGTATCGCCGCCTTCGCCCGGTCGGACGTACGCCACTGTGGTGTTTCGAGCCCTGTCATGACCATCCCCCTGCGCTCTTCCGTCCTGTGCAGGGGAGAACGTACGGGACCCCGTGCGGAGTTCTCGTCCCGGGCCTCCGGATAGGCTCGTCGGCGTGGAGCCGGTAGAGAAGCAGCAGCGTCGTCCCTGGGTGGTCGGGGTGTCCGGGGCGTCAGGAACCCCGTACGCGGCCGCCGTCCTGAGGGGGCTGCTGGCAGCGGGGGAGAGCGTCGATCTGGTCGTCTCGCGGGCGTCGCGACTGACGCTGCTCGACGAGACGGGGATCGCCTTCCGGGACGCGCACTGGCGCGAGGACCTGGCGGAGTGGCTGGCGCGGGGCGCCGACGGGAAGCCGGGGACGTTCACTCCCGACATCGACGACGTGCGGTACTGGAGCGCCGGGGATCTGGCCGCGGGGCCGAGCAGTGGCTCGTACCCGGTGAAGGGGATGCTGATCGTTCCCGCGTCGACCGCCTCGGTGGCGGGTGTGGCGCTGGGGCTTTCGAAGGACCTGCTGCAGCGGGCGGCGAGCGTGATGCTCAAGGAGCGGCGGCCGCTGGTGGTCGCGGTGCGGGAGACCCCGCTGAGCGGTCAGACGCTGAAGCATCTGGTGGCGCTGGACGAGGCGGGCGCCGTGGTGCTGCCCGCCTCTCCGGCGTTCTACGCGGGGGCGACGCACATCCAGGATCTGGTGGACTTCGTCGCCGGGCGGGTGCTCGACGCGGCAGGGGTGCCGCACCGGCTGTACCGCCGTTGGGAGGGAGAGCTCGGTGGAGCTGCCTCCCGGGGGGATTAGCGCTTCTTGGCGGCGCGCTTCTTGGCGGCGCGCTTCGAGGCGGACGGCTGGTGGGCACGCGAGCGGTTGGCCAGGTCCTGCAGCTCGCGCATACGGGCGTAGGCCATCTCGATCGTGTACACGGTGAACACCACTCCTGAAAGATCGTCTTTGATCAACTGAAAGATTCGCAGGGTGTTGGCCCTGCATGCCTTAGATTCTATACCTATACTCGCGGTATCGCTGGACAATGGAAGGCTTCATACCTATGGACGCCGTGGACAGGCAGCTCATCCAGGCTCTGCGCGAGAACGGCAGGGCTTCGTACGCCGAACTCGGCCGGCTCGTCGGGCTCTCCGGCCCCTCCGTCACCGACCGCATCAACCGTCTCGAGGCGGCCGGCGTCATCACCGGCTACCGCGCGACCGTCGACGCCGCCTCGCTCGGCCTGGGCGTCACCGCCCTCATCGGCATCTCCCTCTCCGACGCGGCCGACCACGAGGACGTGGCGCGCCGGCTGAAGGACCTCGCCGAGATCGAGGACTGCTGGTTCATCGCGGGCGACGACTCGTTCATGCTCAAGGTCCGCGCGAACGACGTCGACGGCCTGGAGAAGACGATCCGCCGGCTGTCCGGCACCAAGGGCGTCTCCCGTACCCGTACCACGATCGTGCTCTCCACCAAGTGGGAGAACCGGGTCGGAGATCTGCCCGAGGAGGGCTGAGAGTACGGTGGGTGGAGCCTGATTGCAGAAGAGAGTGGGAGGCGGCCGTATGGACGCGGGGCTCAAGCGTGAGCTGGAGCAGAAGGTCCGTTCCGGAGAGCGGCTGAGCCGCGAGGACGGTATCGCTCTGTACGAGTCCGACGACCTGGCCTGGCTCGGCGGCCTGGCCCACGAGGTCCGGACCCGCAAGAACGGTGACGTCGTCCACTTCAACGTCAACCGCCACCTCAACATGACGAACGTGTGCACCGCGTCCTGCGCGTACTGCTCGTTCCAGCGCAAGCCGGGCGAGAAGGACGCGTACACGATGCGCATCGAGGAGGCCGTCCGCCTCGCCAAGGCGATGGAGGGCGAGAACCTCACCGAGCTGCACATCGTCAACGGGCTCCACCCCAACCTGCCCTGGCGCTACTACCCGCGCTCGCTCTCCGAGCTGAAGAAGGCGCTGCCGAACGTCTCCCTGAAGGCGTTCACCGCCACCGAGATCCACCACTTCGAGACGATCTCGGGCATGTCGGCCTCCGACATCCTCGACGAGCTGATCGAGGCCGGCCTGGAGTCCCTGACCGGCGGCGGCGCGGAGATCTTCGACTGGGAGGTCCGCCAGCACATCGTGGACCACCGCACCCACTGGGAGGACTGGTCCCGGATCCACCGCCTGGCGCACGAGAAGGGCCTCAAGACCCCCTCGACGATGCTGTACGGGCACATCGAGGAGCCCCGGCACCGCGTCGACCACGTGCTGCGACTGCGCGAACTCCAGGACGAGACCGGCGGCTTCCAGGTCTTCATCCCGCTGCGCTACCAGCACGACTTCGTGGACATGCAGGACGGCAAGGTCCGCAACAAGCTCCAGGCACGCACCACGATGGCGACCGGCGCCGAGGCGCTGAAGACCTTCGCGGTCTCCCGGCTCCTCTTCGACAACGTGCCGCACGTCAAGGTCTTCTGGGTCATGCACGGCGTCCAGACCGCCCAGCTGGCACTCCAGCACGGCGCGGACGACATGGACGGCTCGGTCGTCGAGTACAAGATCACGCACGACGCCGACAATTACGGCACGCCCAACAAGCTCACCCGTGACGACCTGCTCGAACTGATCCGGGACGCCGGCTTCCGCCCGGTCGAGCGCAACACCCGCTACGAGATCATCCGCGAGTACCCGGGACCGGACGCGGACCGCCGCGAGTCGCCCCAGCCGATGCGGGTCTGACGCCGATGGCCCTGCGCTTCGAGCTCGACCCGCCGATATCCCCGGCCCTGCGCGACGGCATCCTGCGCCTGTGGGCCGACGTCTCCAACGCGGGCGGCGCCGTCGGCTTCGTGCCGCCGGTGACCGCCGAGGAGATCCGGCCCGAACTGGTCAAGCACCTCGTGGCGATGACCGAGGGCCGGATGCGCCTCGTCGTCGGGTACGAGGAGGACGGCACCGTCGCCGCGACCACCTTCGTCGCGTACAACACACACCGGCTCATGAAGCACTGGGTGTGGCTGTACACCGTGATGGTCCACCCCTCCCACCAGGGCAAGGGGTACGGGCGTGACCTCATGGCCGCCGTCGAGGACGCGGTCCGCGGCTTCGACGGGATCGACGCGATCCGGCTCACCTGCCGGGGCGGCACCGGCGTCGACCGCTTCTACGCCTCCTGCGGCTACAAGGAGGTCGGACGGGTGCCCGGCGCGATCAGAGTGGCCGAGGGCGACGACCGGGACGACATCTTCATGCTGCTCCCGCTGCATTGATCCACATCGAACCATGCTTCACTGGACGGGCAATCGAGAGAAAGGGGCCGTCGTGGCCGCGAACGGGACGGGCGCTGCGACCCTCCGCTACACCCTCATGCGACTCGGCGTCTTCGCCGGCTGCTTCTTCGCGTTGTGGGGACTCGTCTACGTCGGCGTGCTGCCGCGCGGCCTCGGCGACTCCAACCTGCTCTGGGTGCTGCTGCTCGCCATCGTGATCTCCGCGCCCCTCAGCTTCGTGCTGCTGCGCGGGCAGCGGGACGCCATGTCCGAGCAGATCGTGGCCAAGGTGGACCGGGTGAAGGGTCGCCTGGAGGCCGACAGGGCCCGCGAAGACGCGTAGGGAAACCGTGTAAGAACCACGTAAGGTTCATCACAGCTCGGCGCGACTCAGCACAGACACACACCCCGATCGGGAGCTTCGAAGGCTCCTGACCGGGGTGTTCTGCGTTTCGGAGGCGCCAGCTGGTTCTCACTACCTCAAAGAAGGGCTTTGAGGTTCTCAAAGTTCAAGTGTTAACGTGTTCGCCATGACGACAGCTGTGCGCCCCACCGATGCCGCGAGCATTCCGCTCGTGGCGCGCCTGCATGTCGATCTCTGCCGCTGTATGTCCGCGGTCTGTTGCCGCGAGCTCTGACCCCGGCATCATGCAGCGGTACGCCTGAGCGCGTGTGTACCGCACCCCCGTCCCCGTATTCCCCGATACGCACCTGTGGAGTGTGTCTGTGTCCGCGTCCGCGTCCGCGCCCGAGACGAAGTCCCCGTCCCGCATACCCAAGGTCCCCTTCTGGGCCCAGATAGTCGCCGGCCTCGTGCTCGGTGTCCTGCTCGGCTGGCTCGCCCGCAGCCAGGACGTCAGCTGGCTCAAGGAGACGCTCGGCCAGGTCGGCGACATCTTCGTCCAGCTTCTGAAGCTGGCCGTCGCCCCGCTCGTCTTCTTCGCGATCCTGGTGTCGATCACCAACCTTCGCAAGGTCAACAACGCGGCCCGGCTGGCCGCGCAGACGCTGGTCTGGTTCATGATCACGTCGCTGATCGCGGTCGCCATCGGCCTCGCGATCGGCCTGATCACCAACCCCGGCGCCGGCACCGGCCTCACCCCGCAGGACGGCAAGCTGCCGAAGCGCGAGGGCACGTGGATCGACTTCCTGACCGGGATCATCCCCTCGGACGTCATCACGCCGTTCACCGAGCTGAACGTCCTGCAGATCGTCTTCATGGCCGCCGTCGCCGGTGTCGCCGCACTGAAGCTCGGCGACCGCGCCAAGCCGATCCTCGCGCTCTCCGAGTCGGTCCTCGAGCTGCTGCAGAAGGCCCTGTGGTGGGTCATCCGCCTCGCCCCCATCGGCACCGTCGGCCTCATCGGCTTCGCCATCGCCGACTACGGCTGGGAGCTGATCGGCAAGTACGCGACCTTCACCGCCGACGTCTACATCGGCTCGGCCCTGGTGATGTTCGGCGTCTACCCGCTGCTGCTCGCGACGGTCGCCAAGGTCAACCCGCTGCAGTTCTTCAAGGGCGCCTGGCCGGCCATCCAGCTGGCCTTCGTCTCCCGCTCCTCGGTCGGCACCATGCCGGTCACCCAGAAGGTCACCGAGCGCCTCGGCGTTCCGAAGGAGTACGCCTCCTTCGCCGTCCCGTTCGGCGCGACGACGAAGATGGACGGCTGCGCCGCGATCTACCCGGCGCTCGCCGCGATCTTCATCGCGCAGATCTTCGACGTCCAGCTGGGCATCCAGGACTACCTGCTGATCGCCTTCGTCTCGGTCGTCGGCTCCGCGGCCACGGCCGGCCTGACGGGCGCGACGGTCATGCTGACGCTGACCCTCTCCACCCTGGGCCTCCCGCTGGAGGGCGTGGGCCTGCTGATGGCGATCGACCCGATCCTCGACATGATGCGCACGGCCACGAACGTCGCCGGCCAGGCGCTGATCCCGGTCGTCGTCGCGGCCCGCGAGAAGATCCTGGACGTCGACGCGTACAACTCCGCCTCCTCGTCGCCGGTCGACGAGCGCGAGCCGCTGGCCGTCGCCGCCTAGCTCCACGTGCGCACATGATGCCCATGTCCCCGGTTCGGGGGCATGGGCATCACGCCGTTCCGGCCTACTCCGGCGGCAAGCGGGGGAGCCGCGAAATCCGGCCGGGCGGGGTCGATCTCATCCCCGCACCCTGACGGAGGGCACGTAGGCTCTCTCCCGGTGCAGGCGACAGGGGTGGGAAGGACGGCCGAAGTGGGTGCCACGAAGGTCAAGCGGATGCCGCGGGCGGTGCGCGAGCAGCAGATGATGGACGCCGCCGTGCAGACGTTCGGGCAGCGGGGGTACCAGGCCGCGTCCATGGACGAGATCGCCGAGCTCGCGGGTGTGTCGAAGCCTCTGGTCTATCTGTATCTGAACTCCAAGGAAGAGCTCTTCACCGCCTGCATCCGGCGGGAGGCGAAGGCGCTGCTCGGTGCCGTCGCGGCCGCGGCCGACGCCCGGCTGCCGGCCGAGGAGCAGTTGTGGGCCGGGCTGCTCGCCTTCTTCACGCACACCGCCGAACACCCCGACGGCTGGGCGGTGCTGAGCCGGCAGGCGCGGACGCACGGGGAGCCGTTCGCCAGCGAGGCGGCGCAGATGCGCGACGAGATCGTGGCGTACGTGGGGACGCTGATCGGGGCCGCCGCGAAGGCGACGCACCGCGAGACGCAGCGCGACCCGGAGCTGGCCGAGCGGGATGTCGCCGGGCTGTCCCAGGCCCTGATCGGTGCCGCGGAGTCGCTGGCCTCCTGGGCCAACGAGACGCCGGGCATGACGGCCTGGGAGTCGGCGGCGACGATGATGAACTTCGCGTGGGCCGGGCTCGGCAACCTCATGAAGAGCGAGCGCTGGTCTCCCCGCTGAGGTGGAGGCGGTTGCCGGACCTAGTGCGGGGTCAACTCCTGGCGTCCGGGCGGACCTTCTTGAGCGGGGAGCTGGCGGCGGCCCCGGTCAGGGCGCGCAGATGGGGGCTCGCGCTCACGGGCATTGTCCTGTCTCCTCGTCGGCCTTAGATTTACTCCGGAGTAAGGTTACTTGCTGGTCGGGTAGTTGACTCCGTTCGTTACGACGACCGAGGAGCCGCACGTGTCCGTCGCCGCCACCCCGCGCACGACCGTCGTCGACGGGAGGGTCAGGGAGGCATCCGTCCCCCCGCTCGTCCCGCGCGTGCCCCGCGGTTCGCTCGCCGACATCCCCTACGACAACGCCCGCGAGGACCCGGCCGCCGTCGTCTTCGGGCGCAAGCGCCCCGACGGCACCTGGGCCGACGTCACGGCCTCCGCCTTCGCCGCCGAAGTCCATTCCGTGGCCAAGGGGTTGATCGCCGCGGGCCTGCGGCCCGGCGACCGGCTCGCCCTCATGGCCCGCACCACCTACGAGTGGACCCTGCTCGACTTCGCCGCCTGGGCGGCCGGATTGATCACCGTCCCCGTGTACCCGACCTCGTCCGCGTTCCAGACCCGCTGGATCCTCCAGGACTCCGGCGCCGCCGCCTGTGTCGTCGAGGACACGACCCAGGGCCGGCTGGTCTCCACCGAGCGCCGCGGACTGCCCGGCCTCGCCCACCTCTGGATCCTGGACGCGGGCGCCGTCGACCAGCTGCGCAAGAACGGGGCCCATGTCCCCGACGAGGCCGTGACCGCGCGCCGCGGGCTCCTCACCCCCGAGACCCTCGCCACCCTCGTCTACACCTCCGGCACCACCGGCCGCCCCAAGGGCTGCGCCCTCACCCACGGCAACTTCTTCGCCGAGGTCGACAACGCGATCGAACTGCTCCACCCCGTCTTCCGCGAGGTGAGCAAGGAGCCCGCCTCGACGCTGCTCTTCCTGCCGCTCAGTCATGTCTTCGGCCGGATGGTGGCGATCGGCTGCGTCCGGGCCCGGGTACGGCTCGGGCACGCGCCCTCCATCGAGGACGGCGACCTGCTGACCGACCTGGCCGGCTTCCGGCCCACGTTCCTGTTGGCCATCCCGTACGTCCTGGAGAAGGTCTACAACTCCGCCCGGGCGACGGCGGAGCGGATGGGCCGGACGGCGTCCTTCGACCGCGCGGCCCGGGTCGCCCAGCGGTACGGGCACGAGGGGGAGCCCTCCCTCGGGCTGCGCGCGGCACGCGCGCTGTACGACCCGCTGGTCTACCGGCGGATCAGGGCCGCGCTCGGGGGCCGGGTCCGGTACGTGATCTGCGGCGGATCACCGCTCGGCGCCCGGCTCTCGGAGTTCTACACCGGCGCCGGGGTGGAGGTCTTCGAGGGGTACGGCCTGACGGAGACCACCGCCGCCGCCACCGTCACCCCGCCCCGCCGGCCGCGCACGGGCACCGTCGGATGGCCGCTGCCCGGTACGGCGGTGCGGATCGCCGACGACGGCGAGATCTGGCTCAAGGGCGGCCATGTCTTCGCCGGCTACTGGGACTCCCAGCGCGGTGTGGCCCTGCCGTACACCGACGAGGGATGGTTCCCGACCGGGGATCTGGGCGCGCTCGACGCCGACGGCTATCTGTGGATCACCGGCCGCAAGAAGGACGTCCTCATCACCTCGGCCGGCAAGAACGTCGCCCCGGCCCCGCTGGAGGACTGGCTGCGCGCACACCCCCTGGTCGCCCAGTGCATGGTCCTCGGCGACAACCGTCCGTACATCACCGCGCTGCTCACCCTGGACCACGAAGGGCTCGTCCACTGGCGGCGGATGCGGAAGAAGGACCACATCGCGCTGTGGAAGCTCGCCTCGGACGAGGAGCTCCTCGCCGCGCTCCAGCGGGCCGTGGACGACGCCAACCGGCTGGTGTCCCGGCCCGAGTCCATCCGCGCGTTCCGGGTCCTGACGACGGAGTGGTCGGAGACGAGCGGCCACCTGACGCCCTCGCTGAAGCTGAAACGGGGCGCTGTGCTGCGGGACTTCGCCCGCGAGATCGACTCGATGTACGAGTGACCGGCCGCGCTTTCCCTCAGACGCTGAGCGGCACCTCGTGGATCTCGTCGGCGGCGTGACCTGTGCGCTCGTGGATCCGCTGGACCGCGTCGGCCGAGGGTCCGGTGGAGAGGCAGTAGACCGTGCCGGACTCGGGGTCCGCCCAGGCCTTCTGGAAGTGCACGCCCTCGTCCTTCTCTATGGCGAGGTCGGCGGCGTGCGCCTCCCTGAGCTGATCGGCGGTGATGCCCACCATGTTCCGGTGGACGTCCATGTACGTACTCATCTCGTTCCACCTCCTCCTCTCATGGTGCGCCCTCAGGGCCACAGCAGCTCGCGGACCCAGGCCCCCGCTTCCCTGCGGTACCGGAGCCTCACGTGCCGTCGCCGCTCGTCGCCCTGGAAGAACTCGACCTCGGACGGCTGCAGGACGTACAGCGTCCAGGTGGGCGAGTGAGCCTCCGGCTCCGCCTGTGCCCGCTCCCAGGCCGCCTCGCTCGCCCGGGCCAGCTCCTCGGCCGACCCGAGCACCTCGCTCTGGTGCCCGACCAGGGCCGAGGCGAGGGCGCCCGTCGTGCGCGCGTGCAGATCGTCGTACGCCTCGCGGCTCGTGCCCGTGGTGACCGGGCCGCGCAGCCGGACCTGGCGGCCCTGGACCGGCCAGTAGAAGCTGAGGGCGGCCTCGGGGCGGGCGGCGAGCTGGCGGCCCTTCGCGCTGCTCTCGTGCGAGGCGAAGTGCCAGCCGCGCTCGTCGGCGCCGTGCAGCATGACCGTACGGACGTCGGGCCGCCCGTCCTCGTCGACGGTCGCGAGGGACATCGTGTGCGGCTCGGTCTGCCCCGCCCGCGCCGCCGCCACGAACCAGTCGTGGAACAGGGGCAGCGGCTCGGTGGGGGCGGTCTCGGGGGCGAAGCCCGGCAGGTCGGTGTCCCAGACCCGGAGGGAGCGGAGCGTGCTGTCGAAGTCGGTCATGCGGCAACCCTAGGCCCGTACGCCTGCCCGTACTCCTTCACCGGTACGGCGTTGGCGACGCGCTGGACCTCGTCGCGGATCTTCTTCGTGATGAGGTTCTTCCACGGTGTGCGGGGGAGTGTGCGGACCATCGCCATGCGCAGGGCGATCTTCCAGCGGGAGGAGACCGTCATCTCCTTGACGAAGCCGGCGGCGAACTTCTGGTTCAGCTCCACGCCCGGCCGCATCTCGCGCTCGTACGCCTCGAAGGCGACCCGGTGGTCGCCGCGCGCCGCCGCGAGCTCGCCCGCCAGGACGTACGCGCCGGTCAGGGCGAGGCCCGTGCCCTGCCCCGAGGCGGGGGAGGTGCAGTGGGCGGCGTCGCCGAGGAGGACGACGCGGCCGCTGGACCAGCGGTCCATCTCGATGAGGGCGATCGAGTCGAAGTAGAAGTCGTCCGCGGCGGCCGAGTCCGCGATCAGCTGCGGGATCTCCCAGTCGTCGCCGGCGAAGGCGTCGGCGAGCAGCCGCTTCTGCTGCTCGGTGTCGCGGTGGTCGTAGGCGAGCTCCTCGGGCGAGGCGAAGACGAAGCAGTTCTTCGCGGTGTGCGCCTGCTCGCCCGCGGCGCTGTAGACGGAGATCAGCTTGTCGGGGCGGGCGTGGTACGTCTCCCAGCGGGTGAGGCCCAGCCGGTTGGGGGCGGTGAAGATCGAGATGTACGCGCCGAGATGGCGTTTGAAGCGCTGTTCGTCGCCGAAGACGAGGCGCCGGGTGTTCGAGTGCATTCCGTCGGCGCCGACCACCAGGTCGAAGCGACGGCGGGTCCCGCTCTCGAAGGTGACGTCGACGCCGTCGCCGTCGTCGTCGAGGGCGGCGATGGAGTCGCCGAAGAGGTACTCGACGTCGTCGCGGGTCCGCTCGTACAGGATCCGGGCGAGGTCGCCGCGCATGATCTCGTCGTCCTGCTCGACCCGGCCGCCGAAGATCTCGGCGGGCATCTGTCCGACCGTGCGGCCGTTCGCGTCGACGTACGAACCGCCGTCCATGTCGGTGGAGTTGGCGCGGATCTCGTCGAGGACGCCCATGCGGCGGCAGACCTCGACGGCGGTGCCGCGGATGTCCACCTTGTAGCCGCCGGTGCGGAGTTCGGGGGCGCGCTCGACGACGGTGGGGGTGAAGCCGTAGCGGTGGAGCCAGAGGGCGAGGGCGGGGCCGGCGACGGAGGCGCCGGAGATCAGGACGGTCTTGTCGGCGGGCGTGCGCGTCATGGCAGGACTCCTCGTCGGGTGGTGCGGGGCCTCTCCGGCCCCGCACAGACGACTATACGACTGTCCTACACGCTTGTCTATGACAGCTGTATAGATCCTGCTCGGATTCTTGGTTCGAGGCTCGGCTCCGGGCGAGCGCCCCCGTCTCCGAGGTTCGGCTCCGGTGAGTGCCCCCGTCCCCGAGCCTCAGCCCCGGCCCAGCACCACCGTTCCGGAGGAGCAGAACCAGCCGCCCGTCCCCGAGGCCACCGCGAGCTCCGGAAGGCTCCCGTCGGCCCGTCGTACCTGTAGCCCCGGCGCCTCCCCGCGCAGCTGCCGCACCGCCTCCACCAGAAGGAACAGCCCCCGCATCCCCGGATGGCAGGCCGAGAGGCCGCCGCCGTCGGTGTTGACGGGCAGCCGGCCCTTCTCCTCGATGAACGGACCGCCCTCGCCCTTGGCGCAGAAGCCCAGGTCCTCCAGCGTCACCAGAGTCATGTAGGTGAAGGCGTCGTAGATCTCCGCGAGGTCGATCTCCTCCGGCCGCACCCCCGCCCGTTCGAAGGCGAGCCGGCCGCTGACCGCGGCGGGGGAGACCGTGAAGTCCTCCCACTGCGACATCGTGGTGTGCGAGACGTGCTCGCCCGTGCCGAGGATCCACACGGGCGCCTTCGCCGTGTCCGGCACGTACTCCTCGGCCGCGAGCAGCACCGCGCAGCCGCCGTCGCTGCGGATGCAGCAGTGCAGCTTGGTGAAGGGATCCGCGATCATCGGCCCGTCGAGCACGTCGTCGACGGTGATCGGCTCGCGGAACATCGCCTCCGGGTTGAGCGCGGCGTTCGCCCGCGCCTGGACGGCCACCTCGGCGAGCTGCTCCAGGGTGGTGCCGTACTCGTGCATGTGGCGGCGGGCGGCCATCGCGTACTTCGCGATCAGGGTGTGTCCGTGGGGGGCCTCGAACTGCAGCGGGCCGCGCGCCCCGAAGGAGAGGTTCGAGGTGCGGCGCCGGGCCTTGATGTCGGCGCGGGCGGTCGATCCGTAGACCAGCAGGACGGCGTTGGCGTGGCCCGCGGCGATGGCGTCGGCCGCGTGCGCGGCCATCACCTCCCAGGTGGCGCCACCGACGGCGGTGGAGTCCACCCAGCGGGGCCGCAGGCCCAGATACTCGGCGACCTCGACCGGGGCGAGCGTGCCGAGCCCCGCCGAGGCGAGGCCGTCGATCACCGAGCGGTCGAGTCCGCTGTCCGCGAGGGCGCGGCGAGCGGCCTGGGCGTGCAGAGTGTAGGGAGTGGCCTCGTCGACCCGGCCGCAGTCGGAGAGGGATATGCCGACGACGGCGACGCGGCGCCCGGCGCGGTTCCGTGAAGTGGTGGGCATGAATCTGACGGTACATCAGATAGTTCGAGCTGGGAGGAACGGATGCCGAGAAGTGCGGCCGAGGATGTGGACGGCTACCTCGCCGAGATGCCGGAGACGGACCGGCTCACGGTCCTGGTCCGGCTGCGCGAGCTGTGCCGCACGGAGCTCCACGGCTTCGAGGAGGTCATGGCCTACGGAATGCCGGCGTACCGGCGCCCGGGCGGAGAGCCGGAGATCGCCTTCGCCGCGCAGAAGCACTACATCTCCTTCTATCTGATGCGGCCGGACATCAGGGAGGGCTTCGAGGACCGCCTGGCCGGCCAGGACATGGGTAAGGGATGCCTGCGCTTCCGGCGCACGGAGAACGTCGACTTCGACCTCGTACGCGATCTCCTGCGGGCGACCGCGCGGGGCCCCGGCGAGATCTGCTGATCCCGGCTCTGTGCTTCTGCCCCTCCCGGCCCTAACATGACGGGCCGTCAGATACGGAGGGGAGCTCCATGGACGCCGCCTTCACCGCGGAGCAGGACGAGATCCGCCGCACCCTGCGCGAACTGCTCGCCAAACGCTCCGGACCCGCCGAGGTCCGCGCCGCCGTCGCGACCCCCGAGGGGTACGACACCGACCTGTGGCACCGGATGTCCGGCACCCTCGGACTCGCCGGACTCGCCCTGCCCGAGGAGTACGGCGGTGTGGGCTGCGGGCCCGCCGAACTCGCCCTCGCCTGCGAGGAGACCGGCCGGGCCCTCGCCCCCTCCCCGCTCCTCGCCACCGCCGTCCTCGCCGCACCGCTGATCGCCGCCCTCGGCAGCGAACGACAGCGCGCCGAGCTCCTGCCGCACATCGCCGACGGCTCCGTGACCTGCGCCCTCGCCGTGGCCGGCGGCTCCCTCGCCCTCGCGCTCGGACTGACCGGCGACAACGCCGCGGACCCCTGGGCCGGGGGCGGACGCGCGGGCGGCGTGCAGGCGCGGAACGGGGAGGGGCGGTGGCAGCTGTACGGGGAGGCGGCCCAGGTCCTCGACGGGCACAGCGCCGGGCTGCTCCTCGTCGCCGCCCATGCAGGCGGCTTCGCACGCAGCCGGACCCTGCTCTTCCTGGTACGCGGCGAGGCCGCCGGACTCGTCCGCGTACGGCAGCCGTCCCTGGACGTGACGCGCTCCCAAGCCTCCGTACAACTGCGGGACGTGGACGCCGAGTTGCTCGGGGAGGAGCCGGTCGACGTGCTCGGGGCGCTCGCCGCGACAGGGCGCACGGCGGCGACGGCCCTCGCGGCCGAGGCCGTCGGCACGGCCCAGGCGGCCCTGGACCGCACGGTCGAGTACGTCGGGTCCCGCGAGCAGTTCGGCCGGCCCGTCGGCTCCTTCCAGGCGGTCAAACACCGGCTCGCAGACCTGTACGTACAGGTGGAGGCGGCGCGCTCGCTGGCGTACGGCGCCGCCCGCGAACCGGACACCGGGACCCTCGCGCTCGCGGCCGCCCTGGAGGCGCTGCGGGCGGTGGCGGGGGAGACGATCCAGCTGCACGGCGGCATCGGCTTCACCTGGGAGCACGAGGCCCACCTGTACTTCAAACGGGCGACCGCCGATGAGCTGCTCTTCGGGCCTGTGCGACGGCTCAGGGCGCGGGTGGCGCAGGAGACCGGACTCTTCGGGGAGGTGGCGGCGTAGTGGCTGCCGTCGGAGTACGTCTGATGCAGAAGGTGTCGTCCACGCGGACGTTCGCGAAGGTCGCCCCGCACTTCATCCCGGCGATGGACCGGGCGGTGCACCGGCTGACCCGGGGGAAGGTGATGCTGAGCGCCCAGATGCTGCCGGGCCTCGTCCTCACCGTACGGGGTGCGAAGTCGGGGCTGCCCCGGGTGACCCCGCTGGCCTGCATGCCCGAGCCCGGCGGAACCTGGCTGCTGATCGGGTCCAACTTCGGGCGCGAAGGGCACCCTGCCTGGACCGGCAACCTGCTGAAGCACCCGGAGGCGGAGGTGAGTTGGCGCGGCGAGACGATCCCTGTACGGGCCGAGCTGCTGGGCGGCGAGGAGCGGGCGGCGGCCTGGAAGGCGGCGCTCGGATTCTGGCCGCCGTACGCGACGTACCAGGCCAGGGTGGAGCGGGAGATCAGGCTCTTCCGCCTGACGAGGCGGTAGGACCGGCCGCCGGACGCGGGAGCGTGTGCCCGTCGGACGCGGGGACGTATGCCCGCCGGACGCAAGAACGCCGACGGCAGTCTCTCGAACGGGACCGCCGTCGGCGCGACAGGACGGATGGGGGCAGGGGGCCGGGAGGCCGGCCGCGGGACGGGTCGGGCTACTTCGTCGGCTTCTTGCCCGTGATCCCGAGGTGCACCAACAGCGCCAGATTCGGCTTGAGTTCGGCCTGCTTCACACCCCAGGTCTGGAAGCCCTTCTGGTGGCCGGCCACCGAGGCCAGCATCGCCACCAGGGAGCCCGCCATCGCCGCGGGGCTGACGTCCTTGTCGACCTTGCCCTTCGCCTGGAGCTCCTTCACCGTGTCCGTAAGGGAGTTGGTGACCGAGTTCAGGATCTTCATGCGGATCTTGTAGAACCGCTTGTCGCCCTCCGCGGCCCCGAGATCCACGACCCGCAGGATCGCGTCGTGCCGGCGCCAGAAGTCCAGGAAACCCTCGACGAGTTCCTCGGAGGTCTGCCAGCCGGCCTTGCCGACCCAGGAGCGGCCGGAGACCAGATCGGTCAACCCCGCGCCCTCCTTGGCCATTTCCTCCGCGATCTCGAGGACGGCGCCCTCGACGTCGGGGAAGTACTGATAGAACGTCGCGGGTGAAGTGCCCGCCTTCCGGGCCACGTCGATGACCTTGACGTCCCGGTACGGCGAGGAGCTGAGCATCTCGCTGAGGCAGTCAAGCAGCTTCTGCCGCGTCGCCTGACCGCGTCGTCCGGCCACGCGGCCGTCGACGGTGCGCACTTGTCCTGTCATGCCGTCAGCTTACCGAGGGGTGATCGGCGCGCGATTCGGCCGACTGCAAATGGGGTGCACCCCCTCCCGGGCAGGTCCCCGGGGCCGGAGAGACGCCCCGCACTCAAAAAGGCTTATTAACAGCCTGTGGACAACTTCGGTGGACAACTCAAGGAAATCGGGGTCCGCCAGGTCCCTATATGGCGGTATGTTCGATTACGGGGCGTGCGGGGCGGGTCACCCGGACCTAGCGTGGAGACATGGCCGCATTCACAGAGGGCACCCCGTGCTGGGTGGAAGCGCAGCTCCCCGACCTCGAGGCGGGGAAGCGGTTCTACGGCGAGCTCTTCGGCTGGACCTTCGACCCCGACCGCGACGAGGCCCTCAGCGACGGCAAGCGCGTCGCCGGTCTCGTACCGAAGCGGGACGGCCGGATGCCCACGACCTGGACCGTCTATCTCGCCACCGAGAACGCCGGCACGCTCTCCGCCCGCATCAAGGCCGCCGGCGGCCAGATGATCATGGAGCCCTATCCCGTCGGCCCCTTCGGCGTCGTGGCCCTCGCGGCCGACCCCGGCGGCGCCGTCTTCGGCCTGCGCCAGGCCGGTGACGACGACGGCTTCGAGAAGACGATGCAGCCCGGTTCCTTCTGCTGGATGGAGGTCTACACGAGGGAACGGGACGCGGTCGACACCTTCTACGCCAAGGTCTTCGGCTATCTCGGCCGCCAGGTGGAACCGGCCGAGGAGGGCAGAGCGGGCGACTTCGACTACCGCGTCTGGTCACCGCCCGGCTCCCGCCCCGGCGACGACACGGCCTTCGGCGGTCGCGCCGTCCTCACCGAGGCCTTCCCGGCCGAGATGCCGGGCCACGTCCTCATCTACTTCGCCGTCACGGACTGCGACGAGACCTGCGCGACCGCGGTCTCCCTCGGCGGCCGGATCACGAACCCGCCCTTCGACACCCCGCACGGCCGCATCGCGGTCCTCCGCGACAACCAGGGCGCCCGCTTCGCCGTCCTCGCGGAGCCCGCGGACGAGACGACCGAGGCGCCGGCCGCGGACCTCGCCGAGAAGCCGGCCGACGAGTCGCCCGACGAACCTGTCGAATCGGCTGAAAAACCCTCCACCCCGTCCGACGATATGAGGTAAGACACCCCGATCCGCCCCCGGGTTCGCAACCGCCGCCTCGGACAGGAAGAATCAGGGCCACGGGGCCGTACCCTCATGGCCCGTACGGGGAGGTGGCAGGCAAGTGGAGCAGCTGACGCAGCACGACCCGAGACGGATCGGGCCCTTCGAGGTGCTGGGCCGGCTCGGTGCAGGTGGCATGGGTCTGGTCTATCTCGCGCGCTCGGCGTCCGGGCGGCGCGTGGCGATCAAGACCGTGCGGACCGAGCTCGCCGAGGACCAGCTGTTCCGTGTCCGTTTCACCCGTGAGGTCGAGGCCGCGCGGGCCGTCTCCGGCTTCTACACGGCCGCCGTCGTCGACGCCGATCCCCGGGCCGCCGTGCCCTGGCTGGCCACCGCGTACGTTCCCGCGCCCTCCCTCGAAGAGATAGTGAACGAGTGCGGGCCGCTGCCGGCCCAGGCCGTGCGCTGGCTGGCCGCCGGTGTCGCCGAGGCCCTGCAGTCCATCCACGGCGCGGGTCTGGTCCACCGCGACCTCAAGCCGTCCAACGTCCTCGTGGTCGAGGACGGCCCCCGGGTGATCGACTTCGGCATCGCGTCCGGCGTCTCGAACACCCGCCTGACCATGACCAACGTGGCCGTCGGCACGCCCGCGTACATGTCGCCCGAGCAGGCCCGTGACTCGCGCAGCGTCACCGGTGCCAGCGATGTGTTCTCGCTCGGCTCGATGCTGGTCTTCGCGGCCACCGGTCACGCCCCGTTCCACGGCGCCAACCCCGTCGAGACCGTCTTCATGCTGCTCAGGGAGGGCCCGGACCTGGAGGGTCTGCCGGACGAGCTGCGCCCGCTCATCGAGTCCTGCATGCAGATGGACGTCTCGCGCCGGCCCACCCCGGCCGACCTCCAGGCCCAGCTCGCCCCCCATCTCTTCGGCTCCGGCAGCGACGACAGCGGTACGGCCTCGGCCTGGCTGCCCCAGCGCGCCACGGCCATGATCGAGGCGCGCCGCGGCGGGCGTCCGAACCCTCCGCCCCCGCCCACCCCGCCGACACCGCCGCGCCCGCCGCGGCCCGCGCCGGAGTGGAGCGGCGATCCGCACTCCGGTCAGGCGGCCGGCGGGCGCCACGCCGCCCCGGCCGAGGCCGCCGGTCCCGTCCGGCTCGCCGGTGCCGCCGTCCCGATCGGCCCCGGCCCCCGGGTCGCCGACACCCGCGCCGCCGTCCGCTCCGACGCGGGCCCGGCGACCGGCTGGATCCGCCCGCCCGGCGGCGGTGCGAACGGCGCCGAGCCCGGCCCCCCGCCCGGCTCCCGCCCGCTGCCGTCGCCCGCCCAGGCGCCGGAGGCCGCGCAGGAACCGGCGCACTGGCGGCCCTGGCGCTTCCGGATGTCGAACGACGTCTGGGGCACCCCGGTCGTCGCCGGCGACCTCCTCTACGTCACCTCCTTCGAGGTGCACGCCCTGGACGTGGCCAGTGGCCGCCGCCAGTTCAAGACGCGGGACGTGGCCTGGTCCATGGCCCTGGCCCAGGGCCGTATCCACGCCTCCGACGGGCCCACGCTGTACGCGCTCGACGCCGCCGACGGCAGCGAGCGCTGGCGGCTCCAGACGGATGCCTGGGTGTACTCCCTGAAGGTCGACCGGGGCACGGTCGTCACCGGCACCCGGGGTGGCGGGGTGCAGGCCTGGGAGGCGTCCAACGGCGCCAAGCTGTGGGAGATCACCGGCGCCCAGACGGACTTCGAGACCCCGGAGGCGGGGCCCGCCGTCCACGGCGACACGGTGTACGTGTGGCGCGACGCCAGGCTGCAGGCGCTGGACGCCCGTACCGGTGTGGAGCGCTGGTCGTACCCGGTCGGCGACGCCGCCTCCTGCGGCAACGTCCCGGTGCGGGTGGCCCCGGCGGAGGACGGTTGTGTGTACGTCGCGGCCGGTACGCGCGTGCTGTCGATCGACATCGCCGGCGGGCACGTCCGCTGGCACTTCGAGGCGCCCGCCGTCTTCCTCTCCCCGCCCGCGTTCGCGCCCGGCCCCGCCGTCACGGGCGGCGGGGTTTATCTCGCCGACTACCTCGGCACGGTGTACGCGCTGGACGCGACGACCGGGCAGGACCGCTGGCGGATCGCGACCGAGTCCCGTCAGTCGATCGAGCCGGTGCTCGTCGTCGACGGGAACGTCCATGTGGGCAGCGGCAGCGCGCTGTACACGCTCGACGCGGTGACCGGCACGCCGAAGTGGCGGTTCGCGGCGGGCGGCGAGCTGATCGGCACGCCGGTCGTCGCCGACGGCCGGGTGCACTTCGGTTCGGCGGACCACGTCCTGTACACGCTGGACGCGATGGGCGGTCAGCTGCGCTGGAAGCTGGCGACCGGCGGCGAGATCACCGGTTCGCCGGTGGCGCGGGCCGGGGTCGTGTACGCGTGCAGCAAGGACCGCTGTGTGTACGCGCTGGACGCGGTGAAGGGCACGGCGACGGGGCGGGGGGCGGCGGCGCCGAGGGCGTGACGGGTCCGGCTACGCCCGGTGGTCGGGGGGCGGCTCGCGGTTCGGGTCCCAGGTGGGCACGTCCATGGTGCGCGTGGGTGTCTCGTACGGGCCCGGCGTCTCGTACGGGCCCGGCGTCCCGTACGGCCCGGGCGACTCGTACGGCCCGGGCGTCTCGTACGGCCCGGCCGGTGTCGTCGGGTGCGTGGGCGGGTGCGGCTCCGGTTCGAGGCGGACGTGGTGCGTGCGGGTACGGCCCGACATGACCGCGGAGCCGATGAGGAGCAGTATCCCGCCGCCGAAGGCGTTCGCGACGCCGTCGCCCAGTCCCGCGCCGTTGCCGCTGATCGTCAGGCCGCCCTCGGCCTGGCCGACGCGGACCATCCACAGGATGGTGAAGCCGAGCACGATCAGCCCGGCGAGGGCCACGAGCAGGCGGGAGCGGAACACCACACCCGCCAGGGTGACCAGGGCGGCGAAGACGAAGGGCAGCAGGATCGAGGCGATCACATCCGCCCTGGCGTCGGTGATGCCGCCGAACAGGTCCTCGATGGGGTAATCGCTGCCGTGACGGCCGTCGTACCAGGCACGGAAGGGGCTCCAGACGGCGGCCGTCGCTCCGGCGAGTGCCAGAACCGAGCCGATCACGTTGCGGACCATCGATCGGCCTCCTTACGGTCCGGCTCCCGGTGTCGACGCTACGCCGGGTGCGGGGGCCCCGCCACGCGGCGCTAGGGTGGCGCGGACACGACAGAAAGGGCCGGGATGGCTTCGGGGACGGCGCGCCGGCGGGGCATGAGGCTCGCGGCGACGCTCACGGTGGTGATGCTCGCGCTGACGGGCTTCCAGACGAGCAGCAGTGGCGGCAAGAGCGGCAGCGGCAAGAGCAGGAGCAGTGGCTCGGACGGCGGTGGCTGCTCCAGCTCCAAGAAGAAGAACGACGACTACGACGGCACCTCGGGCGGCGGCTCCGGCGGCGGCGAGTACACCACCGAGCCCGCCACGCCGACGGTCACGGCCTCTCCCACGTCGGACTTCGAGGTCGTGGTCGTGGACTGCGTGGAGCCCGCCCAGAAGAAGCGCAAGGGCAAGCCGGCCCGCAAGGCGGACACCACGGCGACGCTGGAGATCACCTCGCGCGCGACCGTCAAGGAGACCGTGAAGGTCACGCTGCAGTTCCGGGGCGAGGCAGCGGTGGTCGACACGGTCGACAAGGTGGTGACCGTCGAGCCCGGCGAGTCCATGCGATTCGACGTCGCCATGGCGAAGCCGAAGGCCGTGGACCAGGTGAAGAAGTGCGAGGTCTGGCGCGTGGGCACGCCCTGACCCCTACCGCGTCCGGAAGCCCGTCCCCCTCCTCGTGAACAGCTCCGCCTGCCGCTCCGGCGCCAGGTTCCCGAGCGTGATCAGGTGCGGGGCGTGGGCGAGGGCCTGGGCCCTGGCGGCCTCCTTGGCCGACCACAGGGCCCGGACGGTGCCCTGGACCGCCTCGGTCGGATACCCGGCGATGACGGCGGCGGCCCGGCGGGCGGCGTCCAGCGCGCCGCCGGGCTCCGTCAGCTCGGAGACGAGCCCCGTCTCGTACGCCCGGCGGGCCGAGATCCGCTCGGCCGTCCCCATCAGCGCCATGCGCGCCACCTCCCCGAACGGCATCTTCTGTGCCATGTGGATGGTCTCGAAGGCGCTGACCATCCCGTAGGTGGTGTGCGGGTCGAAGAACGAGGCGCCCTCGCCGGCGACGAGGAACTCGGCCTCCCCGAGCAGGTAGAACGCCCCGCCGCAGGCCATCCCCTCGACGGCGGCGACGACCGGTTTCCACAGGTCGTTCGCCTTGGGGCCGATCGCGATCAGCGGGTCGTCGATCGTGTACGGGGAGGAGGGCTGCGGGACCTCGGCGTAGCGGTCGATGCCGGTGCAGAAGGCCTTGCTGCCGGCGCCGGTGACGACGATCGCCCGTACGGTGTCGTCGTACCGGAACTCCCGCCAAGTGGCGGACAGTTGGCAGGCCATGTCCAGGGTGACGGCGTTGTGCTTCTCGGCCCGGTTGAGGGTGACGACCGCGACGCCCGTCTCCTTGTCGTGCGCGACGGTGATGGTCATCCGCGCTCCAGGAGCCAGCGCGGCACCGTGACGCCGTCGATCTCGGCGAAGGTCACCTTCACGCCGGCCCCGATCCGCAGCCGCGCGGGATCGACCGAGTCGAGCGGGGCGTCCGGGGCGGCGACCACGTTGCCGACGAGGCGGATGCGGGGGGCGTCGGCGAGTTCGACGACGACGGCGTTGTAGGGGGCCTGGGCGGCGTAGTCGGGCAGGAGCGGCGGGTGGGGCAGCACGTACGACCAGATCCGGCCGCGGCCGGACATCCGGCGCCACTCGCTCCGGAAGGACTGGCAGTGCGGGCAGCAGGGCCGGGGCGGGAAACGCAGTTCGCCGCAGTCCGTGCAGCTCTGGATCCGGAGTTCGCCCCGGGCGGCGTGCTCCCAGAAGGGGGCGCCGTCCTCGTCGACGACAGGGGTCAGCATGGCGGTCTCAACTCCTCAGAAGAATCGCCGACGTGGGGACACCCTCACCGGCGGTGACCAGGCAGGTGGCGGCGTTCGGGACCTGGGCGGTCGAGGCGCCGCGGAGCTGCTTCACGCCCTCGTTGATGAGGTTGAAGCCGTGCACGTACGCCTCGGAGAGCCCGCCGCCGCCGGTGTTGATCGGCAGTCGTCCGCCGATCTCCAGGGCGCCGCCCTCGGTGAACGCGGCGCCCTCGCCTCTGCCGCAGAATCCGTACCCCTCGAGGGAGAGCGGGATGAGCGGGGTGAACGCGTCGTAGATCTGGGCGACGTCGACGTCCTCGGGGCCGAAGTCGGCCTGTTTCCAGAGGTGTCGGGCGGCGGTCCAGGCGGGGCCCGAGAGCGGGTCGTCGTTCCAGTAGTTGACCATCCCGTGGTGCTGGGCGGGCAGGCCCTGGGCGACGGAGTGGACGTAGACGGGCTTCTGGCGGCAGTCGCGGGCCCGTTCGGCGCTCACGATGACGCAGGCAAGGGCCCCGTCCGTCTCCAGGCAGTTGTCGAAGAGGCAGAGGGGTTCGCTGATCCAGCGGGCGGTCATGTACATCTCGCGGGTCAGTGGGCGCTCGTACATGATCGCGGCTGGGTTCTGGTTGGCGCGGTTGCGGCAGGCGAGGGCGACGTTGAAGAGGTGGTCGCGGGTGGCGCCGTACTCGTGCATGTAGCGGCGGGCGAGCATCCCGATCTCGTCGGTGGGGCGGAGGAGTCCGAAGGGCCGGGTCCACTGGCCGGGGGTGGCGAGCTGAGCCTTCGTGTTCGTCCACGGCCGGGGGCCGCTGCCGCGCTTCCGTGAGCGCCAGGCCACGCCGACGCTCGCCTGCCCGGTGGCGACGGCGGCGGCGAGATGGCCGACGGTCGCGCACGAGCCGCCCCCGCCGTAGCCGACCTTGGAGAAGAAGGTGACGTCGCCTGCGCCGATGGCCTTGGCGACCTCGACCTCGTCCGTCTCCTCCATGGTGTACGAGGCGAAGGCGTCGACCTCGGAGGGTGTGATGCCGGCGTCGTCGAGGGCGGCGAGGATCGCCCGGCAGGCGAGCGTCTTCTCGGACTCGGGAAGCCGTTTCGCGAAGGGCGTCTGTCCGATCCCGACGATGGCCGTGGCGTCCTTGAGCACTGCAACCTCCCCGATGGCGAGCTGCTGACAGCGCGTCAGGCTACAGCTAATCTGACGGATAGTCAGCTACGGGTGCGGCGGGAGGGACGGCAATGCGCGGTGACCTGGAATGGGGCTCGATAGCGGGGCTCGTGCGCTCGGCGGCCGAACGGTACGGGACGGCGGAGGCGGTTGTCGACGGCCGTACCCGCATCTCGTACGAGGAGCTGGGCGAACGCGTCGAGCGCGCGGCGGCGGCCTGTCTGGCGACGGGCGTGCGGCCCGGCGACCGGGTCGCGATCTGGGCGCCGAACACCCTGGACTGGATCGTCTCGGCGCTCGGGGCGGTGACGGCGGGAGCGGTGCTCGTCCCGCTGAACACCCGCTTCAAGGGCACGGAGGCGGCGTACGTGCTCGCGCGGTCCCGGGCGAAACTGCTGTTCATCACGGGGACGTTCCTGGGTACGTCGTACGTCGCGTCGCTGCGCCGCGCGGGGGTGGAACTCCCGTACCTGGAGCGGGTGGTGGTGCTCGCGGACGCGGCGCCAGAGGACTACACGACCTGGAAGGACTTCCTCGCGGAGGGCGAGTCCGTCTCCTCGGCCGAGGTCCGCGCACGGGCCGGCGCCATCTCCTCCGAAGACCCCTCGGACATCATCTACACCTCGGGGACGACGGGCGCCCCGAAGGGCGCGGTGATCACACACGCCCAGACGCTGCGCTGTTACGGGATCTGGTCGGACCTCGCGGGCCTGCGGGAGGGCGACCGCTATCTGATCGTGAACCCGTTCTTCCACACCTTCGGCTACAAGGCCGGGATCATCGCCTGCCTGATGCGGGGCGCGGTGATGGTCCCGCAGCCCGTCTTCAACGTGGACACCGTCCTCGCGAACATCGCCGCCGAACGCATCTCGGTCCTGCCCGGCCCGCCGACCCTGCACCAGTCGCTCCTGGACCACCCCGCCCGGTCCTCGTACGACCTCTCCGCGCTGCGCCTGGTGGTCACCGGCGCCGCCGTCGTACCGCTGCGACTGGTCGAGCGGCTGCGCGGCGAGCTGGGGGTCGGCACGGTCCTCACGGCGTACGGCCTCTCCGAGGCGAGCGGCATCGTCACCATGTGCCGCAGGGGTGACCCGGCGGACGTCATCGCGACCACCTCGGGGCGGCCGATCCCCGACACGGAGGTCCGTCTCTCGGCGGCGGGCGAGGTCCTGGTGCGCGGTCACCACGTCATGAGCGGCTACTTCGAGGACGAGGAGGAGACGGCCCGGGCGATCGACGCGGACGGCTGGCTCCACACGGGCGACGTGGGCGTCCTGGACGAGGCCGGCAACCTGCGGATCACGGACCGCATCAAGGACATGTTCATCGTCGGCGGGTTCAACGCCTACCCGGCGGAGATCGAGCAACTCCTGGGCCTGCACCCCGACATCGCCGATGTCGCGGTCATCGGCATCCCCGACCCGCGGCTCGGCGAGGTGGGCAAGGCCTTCGCGGTCCGGCGGGCGGGGGCCCGGGTGACGGGCGACGACCTGATCGCGTGGGCACGCCGGGAGATGGCGAACTACAAGGTGCCGCGGGAGGTGGAGTTCGTTGCGGAGCTGCCGCGGAACGCGAGCGGGAAGGTGGTGAAGGGGGTGCTCAGGTCACAACATCGTGCCTGACTGGCGGAACGTCAGCTTCGGTGTGGGTGCGCCCGACACAATCCGCACGGACCCTCATCCGCTTCCGTCCCCTTGGAGCAGCCGGTGTCGTCGCCAGAACTCCCCATATCCCTGACCCCTCAGCAGGCCGCGGGGGGCGTGATCCTCACCGTCACCCTGCCGACCGGACCCGCCCACATCCGTATCCCGCCGTGCCGTGACGGCGACGTCGTCCCGGCGCAGGTCGGAGACGGCACGGTGCTTCTGCGCATCCGGGTGACCGGGCCGCCGCAGCCGCCCCGCAAGTCCGGCGGCCTCGGCTGCCTGGTGACGCTCGGCGTCATCGGCGCCGTGATCGCCGCGCTCGTCCTCACGAACGACAGCGACGACGACACCCCCACCGCCGGGTCGCCGACCGTCTCGTCGAGCCCCTCGTCCACCCCCTCGTCCGAAGGCCCGCTCGGCACCGCGACGACCGACCCCGCCGGCGCCCCCACGACGGAGGCGCCGCCGGACCCGTTCACCAAGGGCACCTGCCTCAACGGACGGCTGCCGGACTCGACGACCGCGCAGAGCGTGAGCGACGTCGAGGAGGTCCCCTGCTCGGCGTCGGACGCGCACTACCGGGTGATCGAGACGATCCCGCTGACGTCGGACCTGAACCGCTGCAACGACAACCCCAAGACGCAGTACGCGTTCTCCCACCGCTACACGATCAACGGAGCGACCATCAACGAGTACGTGTACTGCCTGGTCGGGATCGGCTCGTTCGCCCGCTGAGGCGCCGGCTGCGCGGGGCCGCGCCTCAGCCACAGGCAGGCGGGCCCCGCACAGCCCTCATGGCATTCACTTTCAACTCATTGCAATGAATCGATGCCTGACGTTGCATTACCTGGCACGATCGTTGCAACAATTTTACGGCCATCACCTGCAATGATGTCGATTGCGCGCAACGAACCTGTTGAAGCATCTCTGAATGCAACGTAGCTTTTCCTTCATCGGAAACAGCGAGTCAACAGGAGCACATCATGCAGAAGTTCGACACCCCCGCCCCGGTCTCCGCCGTCCTG